>JBNKOQ010000334.1:0-4094 GCA_050294735.1 Roseibium sp.
CTCTTCCGATCTCAGGACCTGCTGATCGTGACCCACTTCCGCGACAACAGCGTCTCGGTGTTCGACCTGTCCCTCGGCGCCTTCGGCGAGGAGCAAAGCCTGGGTCATCATTTCGCCGTCGGTCTTCTGGGCGTGCGGAGCGACGTTGATCCGGCCCTGATAGACGCCTTTGGCCTCATCGTCGAGCACGGTCTTGAAGAACTCGCGGCTGTTACAATGCGGCACCGCATGATCGACAATCAGTGTCTGGTCGGCCAGATCACGGCCCCGTGCCATGGCGACACCAAAGAGCTTGGCTTCTGAATTTTCACCTACGAAGGACACAAACTGCTGATTGCGCGTAAAGGACGGCCCGGCAATGAAACCGAGCGTCTTCAACTCCGCATCGGCGCCTATACGGGCCAATGTCGTGAAGAGCTTAGCCCCGCGTGCAGCCCCGACAACAAGCCGGGTCACCGCGAGATTGGCTTCGTCGGCCACATCATAGTCGAACACCACGTTGGTTTCGCCATCGCCTGTGTCACCAGCAAAGGTTTCCAGCAGCTTCAGTTTAGCGCCCCTGGAGACAACCACACGGTTACGGCTTACCTGTGCGCCCTCACCCGCGGCCACCTGAACCAGCTCGACCGGCTTGCTGACCTCAGCACCGTCCTTGGCAACGATAAGGACACCGCCCTGCACGAACGCCGTGTTGAGGGCGATGGTGCCGTCCTGGCCGGCACTTTTGGGAGATGCGAGAAGGCTGGAGCCGCCTTCACCACCGAGAGCCTCATTGAAGTCGCTGACACTGACGCCTTCGCTAGCGAGCGCCTCCACATCGCTCAACTCCGCAACAAAGCGGCCATTGGCAATGATAATCCGGTAGCGGTCCAGATCCCCGAAGCTCTCAAAGCCATCGAGGACAGCCTTTGCCTCAGAGGCATCGGCTTTTGCCGCCAGCGGCGCAGTCGATTTCATGAAGGCACGCAGGTCCGAGTATTTATACTCTTCGACCCGGCGGTGCGGCAGACCCTTTTCCTTCAATTGCCCGGCAGCGGCATCCCGCAAGGCGGTGACGGCAACAGAACCGGCAAAATCCGGGCGCGCACCGTCAAAACGGGCAAGCAGGTCGGTCTCGGCCTGTGTGTGGTTGATCGGGGTGGTCATGTTCATCGCTCTTTCCCCGCTGTTCAGGCAGCCTCACCGACGTAGTCGGCATACCCGTTCTTTTCCAGCTCCATTGCCAGTTCCTTACCGCCGGTCTTGACGATCCGGCCTTTGGACAACACGTGGACAACATCGGGGATAATATGGTCGAGCAAGCGCTGGTAATGGGTGATGACTACCATTGCCCGCTCTGGTGAGCGCAGTTTGTTGACGCCTTCCGACACAATCCGCAGGGCATCGATATCAAGTCCGGAATCGGTTTCATCGAGAACGCAAAGGCTCGGCTCCAGCAGGGACATCTGAAGGATTTCCGCACGCTTCTTCTCACCGCCGGAGAAACCGACGTTCAGCGGGCGCTTCAGCATGTCCATGGTGACCTTCAAGTCGGCGGCCTTGGCCTTGACCAGCCTCATGAAATCCGGAATGGAGAGTTCCGCCTCGCCGCGCGCCTTGCGCTGCGCGTTCATCGCCGTCTTGAGGAATTCCATGGTGGCAACACCCGGGATCTCGATCGGATACTGGAATGCCAGGAAAACACCGGCGGCGGCCCGCTCGTCCGGCTCCATGTCCAGAAGGTTCTGGCCGTGGAAAATGATCTCGCCTTCGGTGACTTCATAGTCGTCCTTGCCGGCCAGAATGTAGGACAGCGTGGACTTGCCAGAGCCGTTCGGGCCCATGATGGCGTGAATTTCGCCGGCGTTCACCTTCAGGTCGATGCCGCGCAGGATTTCTGTGCCGTCTTCGGCGATGCGTGCATGCAGGTTCTTGATCTCAAGCATTTTTATCTCGTCTGTCTTGTTTCTTCGCAGCTAAACAACTGCATCAAATTGTTCGAAGTCATAGCCTCATTCAGATGGGACAAACCGTTGAGTGACCTCGATTTCTCCCACAATATTCTCGTTGAACTCATCCAATTCCTCTGCAGGAATCCAAAGCTCCTCATGCTGACGCCCACCAACCACTTTGCGCTCAAAACGAGAAACGTAGTTCGCGTCAACGTCGAACCGGGTGACATATCCATGCAAGGAGCCGAACTTTGTGTTCCACCCGCGCGCAATTTGGGCTGCATAGTCTTCATTAGTCACAGGATAGAAAATTGGCTGTTCAGGCAATCTCGGAGGAAATGCTTTCCATCCACTGAGCTCGATCAATTCCAATTCTTCCAACCCAACCGGGCGATAGAGCGTCACCGTGCTTAACATTGAATAATTCGCGCTCCCATTGACAGGAAACTGTATCGAAACTTGGCCGTCATCCCGAGGATGACGAAGGGAGGAGCAAAAGCATCATCCAACGGAACCTTCAAGGCTGATCGAGATCAGCTTCTGGGCTTCGACGGCGAATTCCATGGGCAGCTGCTGGATCACATCCTTGACGAAACCATTGACGATCAGCGCCACCGCGCCTTCCTCATCCAGGCCGCGCTGCAGGCAATAGAACATCTGGTCGTCCGAGATCTTCGAAGTGGTCGCCTCGTGCTCGAACACGGCCGAGGCATTCTTGCTCTCGATATAGGGCACCGTATGGGCGCCGCAGTCCTGACCGATCAGGAGTGAGTCGCACTGGGTGAAGTTTCGCGCGTGGGACGCCTTCTTGTGCGCTGACACCAGACCACGGTAGGTGTTTGACGACTTGCCCGCCGAAATGCCCTTGGAAATGATCCGGCTGGATGTGTTCTTGCCCAGATGGATCATCTTGGTGCCTGAATCGATCTGCTGGTAGCCATTGGAAACCGCAATCGAATAGAACTCGCCAACCGAGTTGTCACCGCGCAGGATGCAGGACGGGTACTTCCAGGTGATCGCCGAGCCGGTCTCGACCTGGGTCCAGGAAATCTTGGAGTTCTTGCCCCGGCAATCGCCGCGCTTGGTGACGAAGTTGTAGATGCCGCCCTTGCCTTGCGAGTCGCCCGGGAACCAGTTCTGCACCGTCGAGTACTTGATCTCGGCATCATCGAGGGCGATGAGCTCGACGACAGCTGCATGCAGCTGGTTCTCATCGCGCTGAGGCGCCGTGCAGCCTTCCAGATAAGAGACGTAAGAGCCCTTTTCCGCAATGATCAATGTCCGCTCGAACTGACCGGTGTTCTGTTCGTTGATGCGGAAGTAGGTCGACAGCTCCATCGGGCAGCGGACGCCCTCCGGAATATAGACGAACGATCCGTCGGAAAAGACCGCCGTGTTCAAGGTGGCATAATAGTTGTCGGTGACCGGCACCACGGAACCGAGGTACTTCTGCACCAGCTCCGGATGTTCGCGGATCGCTTCCGAGATCGAGCAGAAGATGACACCGGCCTTCTTCAGCTCTTCCTTGAAGGTCGTCACGACGGAGACCGAATCGAACACCGCATCAACGGCAACACGGTTCTTCGGCTCGACGCCGGCGAGAACTTCCTGCTCGCGCAGCGGGATGCCAAGCTTTTCATAGGTCGCCAGCAATTCCGGATCGACTTCGTCCAGGCTCTTCGGCCCTTCCACAGACTTCGGAGAAGCCCAGTAATAAAGATCGTCAAAATCAATCTTCGGATACTCGACGCGCGCCCAATCCGGCTCTTCCATGGTCTGGAACCGGCGCAGCGCATCCAGACGCCACTCGGTCATCCACTCCGGCTCATTCTTCTTGGCCGACAGGAAACGGACAGTTTCCTCGGAAAGGCCCTTGGCCCCCTTTTCCGAATCGATGTCCGACACAAAGCCGTATTTATACTGGTCAACATCGATCGCCTTGACCGTATCGATTGTCTCCTGCACAGCGGGCATGTCTTTAACTCCATATGACGGGATCCAGTGATCCCGCAGTTGGTCATTTAAAAGGTTCGCCGGTCTCTCTCGAAAGACGTGTCCGGCGGCCTGTGTCTGGTGGTCCCCAAAGGCACCTAAATCGTTAAGCGGCCCGTGTCCGGGCCTCTGGGTTCAGCCTGTCGACGATCGCCGGCCAAAGATCCAGAA
>JBNKOQ010000335.1:0-4084 GCA_050294735.1 Roseibium sp.
AAAAAAGAGCCGAAATCCGATGTGATCCGTGAGGAAGAAAATGCTTGTCTGGCGAACTAAGGCCGCGGTTTCCGTGCCGCAGGCCGCGAGGCTCTCTCCGCGCGCGGTGAAGAGCCCCAAGGCGGACAGAACCACATGTGGAGGGAGTGGCCTGATGAAGGCTGCTCCCGTTCGCGTTCTGGCGGCCTGTTTGATCGGCGCTTTCATGCTGTTTGGACCGGCGGGGCAGGCTGGGGCTCAAACCTCCGATCTGGTGTCGCACACGGCACTGCGGGTCTGCGCCGACCCGGCCAATCTGCCGATGTCCGACAAATCGGGAGCCGGTTATGAAAACAAGCTTGCGGAGCTGATCGCGGCAAAGCTCGATGAGCCTGTCGCCTATACCTGGTATCCAATGGCTACGGGATTTATCCGGAATACGTTGAGAGCTTACCGCTGCGATATTGTCATGGGGTATGCGCAAGGTCATGAGCTGGTTCTCAACACAAACCACTATATGACCTCGGCCTATACGCTGATCGTTCCAAAAGACGGTGACCTAGCCGATGTGACGTCCTTGAGCGACAAGCGGCTGAAGGGCAAACATCTGGGCATCATCGCCGGATCGCCGCCAGCTACCCATCTGGCGCGCAACGGGCTGATCGCCGATGCCAAGCCTTACAGTCTGGTCGTGGACCGGCGCTATGAATCGCCGACCGTCGACATGCTGAAGGACCTGGAAAACGGGGAGATCGACGCGGCCATCCTCTGGGGTCCGATTGGCGGTCCGCTGGTCAAGCAAAACTATCCGGATCTGGCGGTGACACCCCTCATTCAGGAAACTCTGCCGCCACGGCTTTTCTATCGTATCACCATGGGAGTAAGGCAGGGCGAGAAGGTCTGGGAACGTAAACTCAACTCACTGATCCGGCGTAATCGCGATGAGATCGATGCAATCCTTGTAGAAGCCGGCGTACCGCTGCTCAACGATATGGGAACGGCTCTTTACGGAGAAGGGAATTGATCTTGTCTTCCTGGCATGGGCTGCGAAAATCTGCGCTGTTGGCAGGCGGCCTGGCGATTGCGCTGATGATATCGGCCCATGGTCAGGTTGTTTCGGCCCAGGAGGTTCCTGAGCCGGATGGCTACCGCGAGGAAAACTATAGGGGCCCTGTTCCAGAGAGCTTGAAAGGGGCCTCCGTGGTGTCGAGCGAGGAGGCTCATGCTCTTTGGTCGGCAGGGAAAACCGGCTTCATTGATGTGCTGCCCCGCGCGCCAAAGCCGAAAAACCTGCCGAAAGGCACCATCTGGCGCGATAAAACCCGGATGTCGATTCCTGGAAGCCTGTGGCTGCCGAATGTTGGGTATGGTAAAATTGCAGGTGTGACGGCGGACTATTTCAAAGCCGGATTGCAAAAGGCGACAGGTGGAGAGAAGTCCCATCCAATCCTGTTTTTCTGCCTTGACCAGTGCTGGATGTCCTGGAATGCCGCAAAGCGGGCGCTCGAATACGGCTATGAAACCGTCTATTGGTACCCGGAAGGAACCGATGGCTGGGATTTCGAAGATTATCCCCTCGAAAAAGCCGAGCCTGAACCGCAGTAACCGGACCGCGAGCGGATCTGCCGCAAAGTCTCTTCAATCCGGAATCAATAATCGGCCAGACTTCTTTCAGCCTCGGTCACTGTGCCATCGGTGTCTGTCAGGATGGCCTTGACCCGCTTTGTACCCGAAGGAACCGACAAGGTAACCTTTGGGTTTTCGCTCAGGGAAATACTGCCGGTCATGGTCGAAAAGGGCATTCCGTTCAGCTTGAGTTCCAGCTTTTCGATGTAACGGGCCGGGATATAGAGCAATGAGATCTGATCCATCTGCATGCCGGAATGGCTGGGGTGCTTGATGTCGATATCGAGGTTGAGATCTCTTGGATTTCCGCTTGTTATGCTGCTGACAAGGCTGGCGGTGTCCTTCCTCGAGCTCAAGGCCAGCTCCATTTGGCCAAGGGTTGCCAAAGCTTCCTCCGGATCTGTGCCGGGGGGCGCTGAACAGGCACCTTGACCGGAGGTCTTGACGAAGCCTTCCGCCATGAACAATTGGCCGTTTTCAAGTTCCGCCACCGCGTGGACGGGTGTCGGACCATTGATGCGCATTGTCACGGTGAAATCGAACTCTGTTAGCGGCTGGGTGAAATCGAATTGCGCGGAAACGGGCATGGGGTTTTCGTCGAGGATCAGCGCAACGCTTTTGAGTGTCTGATCGCTGGGGGCGGCGAGACGAACAGAAACATTTGTTCTTGCGTCGTTGTCCGTGCGATAGGGGGCATCCAGGTGGATAACCTGATCCGACGTCGCCAAAAAGCGCGACCCATAAAGTTCATCGCGCAAATCCGGCCAGCTCGGGTCCTGAGCCAAAGCCGGGGCCGAGAGGAGAATTCCGCCAAGAATAGCTCCCGCAAGAACCGGAGTCTTGGCCGCGCGGCCTTCAAGCCTATTCAGTTTTCCTGGCATGGTTTTTCTCCTGGGGCACCTTCGTATAGGAAGCGGCCAAAGGCGCGCGGACCGTCTCCCGTTTCGATTTCGCCAACAACGTCAAGCTTTACCGGATCGATCAGGCTCAGCGTGTTGGAGAACCAGTTTGTCGATACGATCATCGCGCCGTTTGCGGTCGTGTCGATCCCTTCCGGATATTCTCCGACATCCAATGTCGCCTCCAGTTCAAAGTCGGAGAGGCGGTAGATGCTGAGCGTATCGGCATATTGGTTCGTGGTGAAAGCTTTTCCATTGGCAAAGCCGATACCATAGGGATGATCGCCCACGGCAACGGTGGTGATGACCGAAGCGGTATCCGGATCGATAACCGAAACGGAATTGGACCCGACGTTCCCGGCGTGGATCCGGCCTTCCGGGTCTTCAGAAATGCCATAGGGGCGCAGACCGACCGGTATCCGGGCAATCAACGAAAGGTCCGCCAGGCTGAAAAGAGAAACCTGGTTGGCGTCGCGATCGGCGGAGGCAAGCAGACGGCCATCGCGCGAGACAACAAGGCCAGCCGGTGCGCTGCCTGTCGTCAATTCCCCGAGCAACGTCAGATCCCCGGCGTCCAGCACGAAGATCCGGGCATTGTACCAGTCGGAAATGAAAAGCCGGCGGGAATGAGCGTCGAAGGCAATACCTGTCGGGCCCCCCGGCAGTTCGACCGAGGCTTCAATCCGGCAGGTGGCGAGGGAAAACCGGCGAACCGTCTTGCTGTTCGGACTGACGGTGAAGAATGACCGGAGGGATGCGCCGACGGCAACGCCGGCGGGGTCACCCGGAACCGGTATCCGGCGGATTTCTTCACGGGCCTCCAAATCCAGGATGCTGAGGTCGGAACTGCTTTGGTTGGTGACAAAAGCAAAAGACCCCGCGAACGCCGGAACGCTCGCAGGGGAGGTGAGGAGGAGTCCCAGTAAGAGACGTCTAGTTTGCCGAAAAGCGTGCTTGAAGGGCATCCAGGCCAGCCTTGTAAACAGCGGTTACCGCGGCAATGGCGGCTTCGTCGTTGAGATTTTCAGGGGGATCATTGTTCGGATAGCCACGATAGAACGCACCGCGCCACTCAATCAGAGAGCCGCCGTCCTTGCCCGGTTTAACGGTCAGGTGGGACGAATAATTCGTGACCGGCAGAACCTCCACCTTCACATCGGTAATCCGGTAGGAGTAGCTCATCTTCTCGGCACTGTATTTGTACAGGATTTCCGAAATGGTAGGCCCGCCTTCCTTGCCGAGGGTCAGAACCCGGGTCGCATCAATCTCATTGCCGCCTTCTCCGGTGCTGGAAAAAACCGCTGGGTGCCAGCTCATGTCCTGGAAGTTGCCGATCACGGCCCAGACATCAGCCGGGGCAGCGGGGACTTCCGTTGTAAGCGTTATTTTTTGCCGGCTTGGCCCGTGTGCCTCCGATGGCGTCACGGTCAGCAGCGGGATGGCCAGCATTGATATGGCTGCAAACAGTCTCACTTGCACATTGTACCAAGGATCCTAAAGATAACTTTCAAGGAAAATGAAATCATATGATACTTGTTCAATCATGGATAACCTAGGCAATAGTCTGGTAGTATTGAAAT
>JBNKOQ010000336.1:0-4047 GCA_050294735.1 Roseibium sp.
GGTCCAGGCCGAATGAATGACCAAAGCTGTCGCGGCACATGCCAGAACAGCCAGTATGACGCACACGATGCGGTGTTCGGCCCGGCCCAAATGGTGTTCAGGCAGGATTTTCCAGAAGTTTGCCAAGACGGAAGCCCTTTTAAAAACCGGCAGGACCGTGAACGCCCTGCCGGTCGACGGTTTATTGTTCGTCGTAGAAGCGCTTTGCACCTTCGTGCAAGGCAATCGGTGTGTTCGCCGCGGTTTCCAGCTTGATCTTCTTCGCTGCCGGATGCACCTGGCCAAGCTCTGCGATGTTGTCGAACAGCGTCTTGGTAATCTTGTAGATCATATCCGGATCCGCATCCGCAGAGGTGAAGAGGATCGCCGGATCGCCAACGGCGACAACCGCTTCATCGGTGCCAGTGTATAGGCCAGCAGGAACTTCCACGAGCTGATAGAACGGGAACTCCTTCAGCAGGCCTTCCACTTTCGCCGGTTCCACCGGAAGGATGGAAACATCCGTCGTCGTGGTCAGTTCGATGAAGGCTGAAGCAGGCGTTCCAGCAAGGATCATCGATCCGTCAAGATTGCCGTTCTTGATCGCGCCTGTCGCTTCGCCGTAGGACAGAAAAGAAATGTTGTCCATGTTGAAGGCACCATGAGCCTGCAGCAAACGGGTCGACAGAACGGATGAGTTGGACCCGGGAGGGCCGACACTGATCTTCAGATCGCCCAGATCGGAAACGCTTTTCGCGCCGCTGGACTTGGTCGCGGCAACCTGCAGGACCGCCGGATAGAGCATGGCGATTGCCGCCACGTTCTGCTTGTCCTCGAACGGAGCCTCGGCGTTCTTGCCTGCGTAAAGCGTGGACGCGGAAGAGAAGCCGATTGTCATCTCACCTGCGGATACCCGGCGGATGTTCTCAATCGACGCGCCGGTGACTTCGGCATTGGCCGTGACACCATCGAGCTTCTTGGTCAGAAGATCGGCCATTCCAGCCCCAACAGCATAAAACACACCGCCGGTTCCGCCGGTGCCGATGGACACCCGGTCCTCGGCAAGTGAAGGTGTTACGAGCACAGCCGCGAACGCGGTGGCCGTGAGTAGTTTCTTGAGCATTTCAAGCCTCCCATTTTCGTTTACTAAGTGATTCAGACGAAGACATATCCGTCGAACAATTTCCGGGCCGTGCGCAGCACGCCGGACGATACGAGCTCCCCTTTTTCGTCAAGTGTCGCGACAACGGAAAACTCCCCCGTCGGATGTTCGATCGACAGGGTTTTCGGATTCCCATCGGGAACATTTGCCACCGCTTTGGCCGGCCCATCCGGCAGCAGGCACGCTGTCCCGACGCTGACCGCGCCCAACACACCGATGGCCGCATGACACCGGTGCGGGATGAAAGTACGGGTCGAAACGCATCCAGATTCAGCCGCGCTGACAAGGGTCATTTTCGGCACGGACTTTTCGGTAACATCACCGAGGTTCATCAACGGCCCGGCCTTCAGCCGAATCGCCTCGACGCGGGCCTTCAAAGCCGTGTCGGCTTCCAGATCTTTCGGTGCCTCCCGGCCGTTTATTCCGAAATCCGCCGCACTCAGGATCACACAGGGCATACCGTTGTCGATCATCGTGACCTGAACACCATTGATCACATCGACCGCATTTCCCGACGGCAAAAGTGCGCCGCATGTGGACCCGGCAGTATCCTCAAAAACGATGGAGACCGCCGAAGATGTTCCTGGAACACCGTCAATCCGGGCATCGCCTTCATAAGCCACCCGGCCATCAGGCGTATGAATGGTCGCAATGGCCAGCTGGTCCGTGTTTTCCATGAAGATCCGGACCCGGGTTTCCTCCCCCGTGGCCGCGACCAATCCGCGCTCAATCGCAAACGGGCCGACCCCGGCAAGGATATTGCCGCAATTCTGACTATCCGTAACGATGGCCTGATCGACAAAAACCTGGAGGAACAGGTAGTCCACATCGGCCCCCGGACGCTCCGACTTTTTCACCACGGCGACTTTCGACGTCAGCGGATCGGCTCCGCCCATCCCGTCGATCTGCCGCGGATCCGGCGACCCCATGACACGCAGGAGAACCGCGTCGCGCTCCGCAGGATCCGACGGCAAGTCGTCCGCGAGGAAGTAACCGCCTTTCGACGTGCCACCCCGCATCCACATGGCCCGGATACCGCTAGAACCGGCCGGATCAGACATATTTCAGCCCCTTCTCGGCAAGGCGCTCGCGCATATTGTAGATATCTAGGCCCAATTCACCGGCAGACAGGCGCTTGCGCTTGTCCTCTTCAGCGGCCATGCGCGCCTGCGCCTTCTCAAGCACCGCTTCGGCTTCGTCCCGGCGCACGACACAAACACCGTCGTCATCGGCAACAATGATGTCGCCCGGATTGACGTAAGCTCCAGCGCAAACGACCGGCACATTCACCGACCCGACAGTTTCCTTCACGGTCCCTTGAGCGAAGATGGCTTTGGACCAGACAGGAAACTGCATCTGCGTCAGATCTCTGGTGTCGCGGACCCCTGCGTCGATGATCAGCCCGACGCCGCCACGTGCCTGCATGGAGGTCGCCAGCAGATCGCCGAAGTAGCCATCCTCGCAAGGCGATGTCGGCGCCAGAACGAGGATGTCCCCTTCCTGAACCTGCTCGATGGCCACATGGACCATCCAGTTATCTCCCGGAGGGGCAGAGATCGTCACGGCAGAGGCCGCGAGCTGCGCACCGGAGTAGATCGGGCGCATGTAGGACGCGAGCAGCCCCTTTCGCCCCTGCGCTTCATGAACCGTGGCCACCCCGGCTTCGCCAAGCGCCTTGATGACAGCCGGATCGGCCCGTTCGATGTTTTGTACGACGACGCCACTCATCAGAGTTCGCCCCCCATTAGAGTTCGTCAACTGTGCGCGGGAAGACCGACTGAAACCCTTCAGCGTATTTCGCCGGGCGGCCACCTGCCTGGCCGCCGGAATTGCGCCGGAAGTGGTTTCCGCGGTTCTCAGCCACGTTGGTGTAATAGTCCCAGAGGTGCTCCTGGCCTTCCATGCACTCGATGGCTGCCCGCTTCTTGTCCCAGACCTCGGTGATGTCCAGGAAGGTATCCGGTTTCCATCCCATCTGTTCGGTCTGGTGCGGCTCGAACAGGTAGAGTTGTGGCGCTCCCAGAACCTTTTCACCCGGGTTATGGCCCCAGGCCTGTGCGATCATGCGGCACTCGAGCGCCACCTTGGTGGCATACATGTGATCGGTATTATAGGGATCGTAATGCGAGTGACTCAGCATGAAGGCAGGCTGCACCTTGCGGATCACGTCGACGAGCTTGTATTTCGCGTCGGTATCGAGCTCCAGCGGGTAATCCCCCAGATCGAAGAACTGAATATCCGTCACGCCCAGCGCTGATGCAGCATTTTCAGCTTCCCTGCGGCGTTCGCTTTTAACCCTTTCGAGGGTCATGCCTTCCTGCTTCCACAGCTTCGCGCTTTCGCCGCGCTCACCATAGGACAGGCAAACAACGGTAACGTCGTACCCCTTGGCTTCATGCAATGCGATGGCGCCGCCACAGCGCCAGACGAAATCCGCAGAATGAGCACTGACCACAAGGGCCGTCTTGTTCGCCATCTTGCTTTCCCCTTTATTCACCCACCGGCGGCGTGCCGTGGGTGTGAAAACTCTTGATCGTCTGAAGGCCCCAGGCCTGCCCCTTCTTGCGGTCATCCTCGGTCCAGACGACCGGTTCCCAATCAGGCTGAAGGATCAGACGCGCACCGGCATTTGCGACTTCGACACGATTGCCCGCCGGTTCGTAGACGTACAAAAAGAAGGTTCCCTGCACCGCGTGCTTGTGCGGCCCGGTCTCGATGAAGACGCCATTTTCAAGAAAGATGTCGGCGGCGCGCAGAATGTCTTCGCGCTGATCCACCGCATAGGTCACATGGTGGAAACGGCCTTCCGACTGCGTGTGATCTTCCGTATAGGCAATGTCGTAGGACTTGTTGTTCACGGTGAACCAGCAGCCACCGAGGCGACCGTTGTCGAGCTGGATCATTTC
>JBNKOQ010000337.1:0-3968 GCA_050294735.1 Roseibium sp.
CCTGAAAAAAAAAGGTTAAATCTGTTTGAGCTAGGCAACGCTATAATCTTGTCATTATATTCAACAGTACAATGGTTTTATTAACCAAGAGTGATGCTAAAAAATCTCCCCGCTCATGAAAATATTGAAATCATTCACATAGTACGACCCCAAATAGGCCTGAAGTGTTGTGAAGACGTCTGCGACGCTGACCCCGAAGGTCCTGGCCTTGACCCGGTCCAGCTCAACAAAGATCTGGGGGACGTTGGCCCTGAAGGTCGAATAGGCCTGTGCGATTTCCGGAGCCTGATTGGCTGAGTAGACCAGTGAGCCGACAGCGGCAGCCAGATCCTGAGGAGACCCCCCACCGGTCTGCTGAACTTCCATCTCAACACCGCCTGTGGTTCCAAGGCCCGGAATTGGCGGCGGATTGAAGGCAATGATATTGGCTCCGGAGATTTGGGAAAACTCACGCATGAATTTTCCCAAGATGGCATTCACTTTCAGATCCGGCTGTTGCCGTTTGTCCCAGCCGTCCAGGGTCGTGATGACCATGGCCGAATTGGTCGCAAGGGAAGCGTTCAGGATTGAATATCCATTCACCACCACCACACTCGCAACCCCGGGTGTCGCTTTGACAAGTGTTTGCACCTGCTTGGTGATCTCTTCGGTGCGTGACAGAGACGCGCCGTCCGGCAACTGGATGTTGACCATCAAGTAGCCCTGGTCCTCGGAAGGCAGGAACCCCTGAGGCAACCGTCCCCCGAGCACAACGATCAGCGCAATTGCGCCGGCGACGACTGCAAGACCAACAACAGACACTTTGATCAGTTGCCGTACCAGCCCCGAATACGCATTACGAACGCCGCTGATACTCTTTTCAAAAAGAGCAAGAAGCCCGCGCGGCGGCCCGCTCCGTTTTTTCAGAATGAGACCACACAAGGCTGGCGACAGCGTCAGCGCGTTGATGGAGGAAATCAGCACGGAGACGGAAATGGTTGCTGCGAACTGAGAGTACAGCTGACCGGTAATCCCCGGCATAAAGATAGTCGGAACGAAGACGGCCAGCAGAACCAGGGTCGTCGCGATGACAGGCCCGGTGATCTGCAACATTGCCTTGGCGGTTGCCTCGCGCGGATCCAGGCCCTCGTCCGCAATGATACGCTCAACGTTTTCGACGACGACAATCGCATCATCCACGACAATGCCAATCGCCAGAACAAGAGCGAACAGCGAGATTGTGTTGAGCGACATTCCAAAAGCCAGCAGAATCGCAAAAGTCCCGATGAGTGAGACCGGAATGGCGATCGTTGGAATAATGGTGGCCCGCCAATTACCAAGAAAGACAAATACGACCGCGACCACGAGTGCAAAGGTCAGCATCAGGGTCGTTATCACATCGTCGAGCGATTGCTGCACGAAGTCGGTCGTGTTGAACGGCACCGCGTATTCAATGTCCGGAGGAAAGGCTTTTGACAGCTCCTCAAGCTGCTCGTTTACCCCAGCAGCAACACTCAGCGCATTGGCGCCAGGTGCCTGGTAAACGGCAAGAACCGTGGAAGGCTGTCCATCGAACTTGCCGTTCGCAGAATAGAACTGCGCTCCAAGTTCAACACGGGCTATGTCACCAATCGTGACCACAGCACCATCGGCTCCGGTCCGCACAACGATCTGCTCGAATTCCTCCACGCTGTTCAGGCGGCCTTTGGCTTTGACGGTGTATTGGAACTGCTGATCCTTCGGCGCTGGCGGCGCTCCGATCTGACCGGCAGCAACCTGAACGTTCTGGTCCTGGATCGCCGCAATGAAATCGGTTGGCGTCAATCCAAGGCTTGCCAGCCTGTCCGGGTCGAGCCAAATGCGCATGCCATAGGAGAAGTCCGTCAACACCTCCGCATTGCCAACGCCGGGCACGCGGGCCAGCGCATCCTTCATATTGATGGATGCATAGTTCGACAGAAACACCTCGTCGTAGGTTTCTTTCGGGGAATATAGCGTGACAACCATCAGCATGTTGGTCGAGGCTTTTTGGACAGTCACGCCATTTGCCGTCACTTCGGCGGGCAACTGGCTATTGGCCTGGCTGACCCGGTTCTGGACATTGACCGTGGCAATATCAGGGTCCGTACCGATGGCAAATGTCACGTTGAGGGAATAGTTGCCGCTGTCCGAGCTGGTCGAGGACATGTAGATCATGCCGTCGACACCATTCACCATCTCTTCAATTGGCGCCGCAACGGTTTCTTCCAAGACCTCGGCGTTCGCGCCCGTGTAGGTCGCGGCAACATTGACGACAGGTGGAGTGATGTTCGGAAATTGCTCAACCGGCAACGCCAGATAGCCCAGAACGCCGGCAATCGTAATGACAATGGATATCACCAGGGCAAACTTGGGGCGATAGATGAAGAAAGCAGATAACATTGCGCTTACTCCACCGGCTTGGAAGCTGGAACAGGATTGACCTTGACGCCGGCTCTAACTTTCTGCAGCCCCTCGGTGATCACCCTGTCGCCTTCGTTCAGTCCCTTTGTCACGATGAAGTCGGCACCGTTCTGCGCCCCAAGCTCGACATAGGTCTGTTCGACACTCTGTTCGGAATTCACCACGAGAACGAAACTGCCTCGTTGATCCCGCTGAACAGCCGCCTGAGGGATCAGCAGCGCCTTGGTCTCAACAGGAGCCTCGATGAAAGTGGAGACAAAGACGCCAGGCAGTAATCTGTGGTCCTGGTTTTCAAACTGGCCGCGGATCGTAATCGTACCGGTCTGCGAGTCGACCTTGTTGTCGATAAATACCAGCTTGCCCTTCTCGCTGTAGGTTTCGCCATTCGGCAACACCAACCGCAAAAAAGGAACTTTATCGGACTTCAAGTCGGCGGGATCGATACCATGTTTTTTTATGGTATTGAGGTACTGCGCCTCACTGACTGAAAACGTAACATAAACCGGAGCTTGCCGGATCAATTCGCCAAGTGAGCCCTTGCTCAGGCCGACAACCTCGCCGACGCTAAAGGCCGTCTTTCCAAGCTGGCCGTCAAATGGTGCCTTGATGTCGGTGTAGCTGAGATTAAGTTCAGCTTCTGATAGTGCCGCCTGGGCAGCCTGCACGGCCGCAACAGCTTGATCCTTGGTTGCCTGCGTTGCCTGAAACGCGGCTTCCGAAACGTGACCCTTCTCGAACAGGTCGCGATCACGCTTCTCATTGGCTGTCTGCAGAGCTGCATCGGCCTTGGCACTGGCAACATCTGCCTTGGCTTTCTCCAAAGCGGCTTGATACTGCTGCTTCTCGATGGTGAAGAGCAAGTCGCCTTTCTTGACGATACTGCCGTCGGCAACATTCTTCGTATCCAGGAAACCATCGACACGGGCGACCAGATCGACCCTGTCGACTGCCGCGATCTGTCCGACATATTGAGTGCTTTGGCGGATTTCTTTCGAAACGACGCCTGCAACGGTTACAGCTGGCGGAGGAGGAGCTTTGGCGGCTTCCTCAGTCTTGTCATTACAAGCAGCGGCCAAAATGCCAACTGAGGAAAGAATCAAAAATCGGGAAATCCGACCAAGTTTGAACCGAACCGCCATGTGGAACAACTCCGCGTATTTTTATTGAAACCGAATTTTTACAGTACCTTACCTATTCAAAACACGTTTAAGGACAAGTTCTTAATTTAGTATGGCCCTGATTGCAGACCCTTCGTCAGGACATTACATCCACAGAAGAACATGTCTGACGATAACTTGCAGCCCAGACTTTGGCCAGAACCACGTCTTCAGCTTTCCGGCGTCAGAATAAGACACAATCCAAAAAGGCTGCTTGCCGGAATAACCCGGCGGGCTGCCAGCCCTTTGCAGGAGATTTCAATTGCCGCGATATAGGGATGTTCCTTATCCGGAGACACCTCCGCGTCGTCGCCAGCCAAATACCGCCAGGCATCCGGGTTCAGCACGCAGATCTTTCCTCTCGGGGTCACCACATCCAAGCCAAGGCTG
>JBNKOQ010000338.1:0-3883 GCA_050294735.1 Roseibium sp.
GCAACGGGAACGGCAACTCCGGCAACTCGAATGCTGGCGGCAACGGGAACGGCAACTCCGGCAATTCGAATGCTGGTGGCAATGGTCACGGCAACTCCGGCAATTCGAATGCTGGTGGCAACGGAAACGGCAACAAGGGAAACAAAAGGTAGGCGTCGGCAACGATAGTATTGGCGGGGAGATCAAATGTGAGCCTGAGAAAACACAGCGCTGCTCGTATACGGGGCATCCCGACTATTATTGCCTACATTCTGATTGCGCTGATCGCGGCTTTTCTTCAGACGAGTGGATCTCTCGGTTTCTTGTCCAGAATGCTGGATGAAATAAGATTTTCATTGACCACCAGCGAGCCCACCGGTGAACTCCTCATCGTCGATATAGATGCCAGGAGCCTCTCTGAGGTCGCCACTTGGCCGTGGCCACGCCGCTTTTATGGCGAGCTCCTCGATAAATTGGTCGATATGGGCGCTTCGGAAGTTGCCTTTGATATCGATTTCAGCACCAGCTCAAATCCTGCTGACGACGCTGCTTTTGCGGCTGCGCTCGAACGGTCTGGGGGGATCGCTAGCCTTGCCATGTTCCGGCAGAAGGCGGCGGACACCCGAAGTGTTCAATCCGGGATCATAGTCAACCAGCCGATCCCCCAGTTTTCCGATCATGCCTGGCCTGCCGTGGTCAGCGTTCCGATCGAGGAAGATGGGCGCGTGTGGAGAGGCATTTGGGGCGAGTTTTTTGGCGACGAACCGGTTCTGTCCATGGCGGCTCTTCTCGGCGGCCGCAGCGGGGACATGGGACGTGGTTTCTATATTGATTACGGTATCAATCCGGACAGTTTGAACAGGCTTTCCTTTATCGATGTCCTTAAGGGAAACGTGAGGCCTGAGCTCATTTCCGGGCGAAAAATCCTGGTCGGTGCCAGTGCTCAGGAACTGAGAGATCTTTTCTCTGTTCCCCGCTTCGGCATTCTGCCTGGCACAGTGGTTCAGGCCCTTGCAGCTGAGTCTATTGCGCGGAACCGGGCACTTGTCCGGACAGGCGAGCTTGGAACTCTGGTCTTGGCGTTCCTTCTGGCTTTGCCAGTCTTGTCCCTTGTCCGGTGGGACTGGAAGTTGCGCGCTTTGATTTTGATCGCCTTGTCGGTTGGCCTTGAGCTGGCCGCGGTTGGTTGTCAGCGATATTTCCCGGTGATTCTGCAGACTGCCGGCGCTCAGGTGATGCTGCTGTTTTTGTTTGCATTCTTGATGATCAGACAGATTGGTTTGGGCAAATTTCTTCTACGAATTGCACAAGCCCAGTCTCACAATAGCCGGATGATTCTAACCCGGGTGTTTGACGACAGTTTTGACGGCATTCTGGTGATTGATCATGAAGGCCGGGTGAAGGCGGTCAACCGGTCCGCCCTGGATATTTTGCCGGGGCAGATCACGGTGGGGGCAGCGGCCGCCGAATGTCTGCCGAAGGAAATGGCCCTGCCTGTCGCTCAGGCATTGGACATTGCGGATGGGAATATTGCGCCTGCCGAACTCAGAGAGGTCTCCGTGTCCGGCAAGGACGGAACCTCCCAGGTGATTGAGTTTGTCGTAACCGTATCCAGCCATCTGGATATCGGCGGGGAGGGAACCAAAACCGGTCAGCTGCGGCGTCTTGTAAGTGTTACCTGCCGGGATGTTACCGAGCAACGGCTCGCATCGGACCAATTGGCCTATCTTGCCCGGCACGATCTGGTCACCGGTCTGATCAACCGGGCGGCTTTTGAGAAATGTCTTGAAACCGCCTGCGCTGCGACGGCCAGCCAAGGGGGACGGTGTTGTGCGGCTATTATTTCGATTGATGGCGTTGACCGGATAACCGCATCCCTTGGATTTGGTATCGGCGACCATTTGCGTAGGGCCCTGACGAGCCAGCTAGACACATTGAATGAAACGCCAAGGGTTACATCCGCCATAGGAGACAACCAGTTCGCCTGCCTGTTTAACTGTCCGACAGAGGAAGCCGTTCTCTGCTATTTGGACGAAATTGCCAGTTGCCTGAACCGCGAATACACATTGTCCGGCAGCCGGATACCGGTAACGGTCAGCATCGGCTATACGTTGCTTTCGGAAAATATGTTCGATGCGCAAATACCGCTTCGCGAAGCCGGAAACGCTCTTTCCGTGGCGGTCAGGAACGGCGGCAATTGTATTGTCCGTTTTCAGGACAAAATGCGGCTCAGTCTGCAGCGGCGGCGAACTGTGGAAATGGAGCTCGCTAACGCCCTGAAGAATGGCGAGATCCATGTGGCCTATCAACCGCTTGTCGATCTGAAAAGCCGTGAAATGATTGGCGTCGAGGCACTGATGCGCTGGGAGCATGAGGCCCTGGGTGTCATTTCGCCCGCCGAATTCATTCCGGTTGCCGAGGAAAGCGGGCGTATCGTCGAGCTTGGGGGGTGGATCCTCAAACGCGCCATGGAGGACGCCGCCCGCTGGCCGGGGCGGCTTCGTCTCGCGATCAATGTGTCGCCGGTGCAGTTCGAAGCTCCGGACTTTATCGATGTTGTGCGCGGGGCTCTGCGGGAGACCGGGTTCCCGGCAAAACGGCTGGATCTGGAGTTGACCGAATCTCTGTTTGTCGATGTCAAACCGGATATGGAGAAAACGATCGAAGCACTCAGGGATCTTGGCTGTGGTCTGGCGCTCGATGATTTCGGAACCGGATATTCGAGCCTCGGCTATATTCCGCGCTTTCCGTTCTCCAAGATCAAGGTGGACAAAAGCTTCGTCGATAATGTGTGCGTGGATGCCCCCCATGCCGCAATCGTCAGTTCGGTCGTCTCCCTGGCGGAAAGTTTCCACATGACGGTCGTGGCCGAAGGTATCGAGCATCCAGCCCAGGAGGCTAAACTGCGCGAGTTGGGCTGTGATATCGGCCAAGGTTATCTGTTTGGCAGACCCGTATCAGCTGATCGGATCAGAGTCCTGTTACAGGATGCTGCCTGACACTTGATGTGAAAGCCCCGCCGGATCTCCAGCGGGGCTTCGATAGGCATCCGTCTGCCTGATGCTTATCGGCCAAGACCGCCGATGCAGGAATACTTGATGTTCAGATAGTCATCGAGGCCGTATTTGGAGCCTTCGTTGCCCATGCCGCTGTCTTTGACACCGCCAAACGGCGCGACTTCGGTCGTGATGACGCCTTCGTTTACGCCGACCAGGCCGTATTCGAGGGCCTCCATGACCCGGAAGACCTTGCCCAGATCCTGACTATAGAAGTAACAGGCCAGGCCGTATTCAGTGGCATTGGCAAGCTCAATGGCTTCTTCCTCGGTCTCGAATCTGAAGAGCGCCGCGAGAGGCCCGAAGGTTTCCTCGGTGGCGATCTTCATGTCCGATGTGGCGCCGGTGACGATGGTTGGCTGGAAAAATGTACCAACGTTTCCGGCCCGCTCACCGCCAGTGATCAAAGTTGCGCCCTTGGAAAGGGCATCCTGCAGATGACCCGAGACCTTGGTGATCGCGCGTTCGTCGATCAAGGGGCCCTGCGTACTGCCTGCTTCGAGACCGTTACCGGGCTTCAATTGCGCCTCGACAGCCTCCTTCAGTTTGGCCGCAAAAGCATCGTAGACACCGGACTGGACATAGATCCGGTTTGCGCAAACGCAGGTTTGCCCTGAATTGCGGAACTTCGAGGCAATGGCCCCGGCAACGGCACTGTCGAGATCCGCATCATCGAAAACGATGAAGGGCGCATTGCCGCCGAGTTCCATCGAGATCTTCTTCATCTGCCCAGCGGCATTGGAAGCAAGCAACTTGCCGACCCGGGTGGACCCTGTGAAGGTGATCTTGCGGAGCTTGGGATTGCTGCACAGTTCCGCGCCGATTTCCGGAGCGTCCCCCGTCAAGAC
>JBNKOQ010000339.1:0-3881 GCA_050294735.1 Roseibium sp.
GTTGCGGTAGGACCAATCGCTAGTCGGTTTGGTGCTCCATGGCGTGCACAAGCCGAACTCCGGTGCTCTCATGCCAGGCGGCCGTGAAATCCTGCCGCGCGCCCTGCTCATGCTGCCGCTCTCCCCGCCGATCCTGATCGTGGCGGTGATCCTGCAATCGACCCATATCTGGAACGACTTCCTGTTCGGACTGGTGTTTGCCGGCTCCGACAACAGGCCGATGACGGTGCTTCTTAACAATATCGTCAACACGACACAGGGTGAGAAAGCCTACAATGTCGACATGGCCGCCACCATCCTGACCGCCCTCGTTCCTCTCGTAATCTACCTGGCATCCGGGCGCTGGTTCGTCCGCGGCATCGCCGCTGGTGCAGTGAAGGGATAACCGATGACCGCTGTTTCCATCCAAGACCTCGAAATCCGGTTCGGTTCTGTCAAGGTTCTGCAAAACCTCAATCTCGACATTGCCAGCGGTGAGTTCATCGTGCTTCTCGGCTCATCGGGCTGCGGGAAGTCGACGCTGCTCAACTCCATCGCCGGGCTCATCGACACGCATGGCGGCCAGATCATGATCGGCGATAAGGACATGACCCATGCCGAGCCGAAGGATCGTGGCATCGGCATGGTCTTTCAGTCTTATGCGCTCTATCCGCAGACGACTGTCGAGGGGAACCTGACTTTCGGGCTGCGCATGGCGAAACTGCCGAAGGACGAGATCGAGCGCCGCGTGGCGAAGGTCTCGGACATGCTTCAGATCAAGCCTTATCTCAAGCGCCGTCCGGCAGCGCTTTCCGGCGGCCAGCGCCAGCGCGTGGCGATCGGCCGGGCGCTGGTACGCGATGCCGATGTCTATCTCTTTGACGAGCCGCTTTCCAATCTCGATGCGAAGCTGCGGGCGGAACTACGCGTCGAGTTGAAAACGCTGCACGAGGATATCGGCAAGACGATGATCTATGTGACGCATGATCAGGTCGAGGCGATGACGCTCGCGACCCGCATCGCTGTCATGCAGAATGGTGTCATCCAGCAGCTCGCCTCGCCGGAGGAAATCTATAACCGCCCTGCCAATCTGTTCGTGGCGGACTTCATCGGTTCGCCGGCTATGAACTTTCTCTCCGGTACGCTCACCCCGCAGGGCGACCGGATCGAATTCAAACTGAAGGACGGGTATACGTTCGATGTCAGCGCCTATCCTTTCGCAAAGCGGCTGGCTGCCCCCGTGGAGGCTATTCTCGGCATTCGTCCGGAACATCTGGCGATCTCGCCGCGCGAGAGCCTTTTGCCGCTCGACATGGTTGTCAATGTGATCGAGACAATGGGTGCTGATACCGTCATCTGGGGCACTTGTGGCTCGGAAAAAGTCTCGGTGCGGGTCAACAGTGAACTCAAGCTCAACCCCGCGCGCGGCAGCACGCTCAAGCTTGGCTTCTCGCTCGGCAGCGCTTCGCTATTCTCTGCGGCCGAAGGCGTGCGGCTTTGAATTTCATGAACACGGGTGCGTGACACGACATGACTGATGAATTCTGGATCGAAGACACGCTGGCAAAGCTGACGCTTGAAGAAAAGGTGTCGCTGCTGTCTGGCGCGAACTTCTGGGAGACAGTTGCCATAGAGCGCCTTGGCGTTCCTTCGGTAAAAGTCTCTGACGGACCGAACGGCGCGCGCGGCGGGGTGACGGAAAACGGGCCGACAGCGGCTGTCTTCCCATCCGGTATCGCACTCGGTGCAAGCTGGAACCCTGACTTGCTGAAGGAAGTCGGCAAGGCGCTTGCGGAAGAAGCTCGCACGAAGGACAGCAATGTCCTTCTCGCCCCCACCGTCAACATGCATCGCGGACCGCTCAATGGCCGGAATTTCGAGTGCTATTCAGAAGATCCGTATCTGACGACGGAAATGGCGCTGGCCTATATCGGCGGTTTGCAAGCTGAAGGCATCGGCGCGACGATCAAGCATTTCATCGGCAATGAAAGCGAATACGAGCGGATGACCATGTCCTCGGACATCGACATCCGGACGTTGCGCGAGATCTACCTGCCGCCTTTCGAGGCGGCGGTGAAGGCGGGCATATGGGCGATGATGTGCTCCTATAACCGCCTCAATGGCACGTTTGCGAGTGAGCACAAGTGGCTGCTGCATGATCTCCTGAAGGTCGAATATGGGTTTGACGGGCTTGTCATGTCCGATTGGACGGCGGTGAAGAGCGTGGCGGAAAGTGTCAATGCCGGCCTTGATCTCGAAATGCCGGGCCCCGCGCTTTATCGCGGCCAGAAGCTGCTCGAGGGCATCGAGCGTGGTGAGGTCGATCTTGACATGGTGACCGACGGTGCGCGCCGCGTGCTGCGTCTTGTGGACCGGTCGGGCGTGCGCAAGATGCCGCGCAACAAGCAGGAGACATCCGTCGATCGACCGGAACACCGGGCGCTGATCCGCCGCGCCGTGGCGGAAGGATCCGTGCTCCTGGAGAACAAGGGTATCCTGCCACTAGATGGTAAGAAGCAGCTGAAAGTCGCGGTGATCGGCCCCAATGCTGCCGTTGCGCGGATCATGGGCGGAGGCAGTGCGCGGGTGAATGCGCATTACCGCGTGAGCCCGCTCGACGGACTGATGGCGCGCGACAATGTCGAGGTCGTCTTCGAGGAAGGATGCACCAACCACTTGATGCTGCCGGTCGTGCCGGGCGCGATGACGACGCATTTCTACAACAATGAAGATTTCAGTGGTCCGGCGGTGTTTACCCGGCAATATCCGAGTTCGGAAGCCAAGTGGTTCGGCTCGCACGAGCCGGGCGTCGATTTGCATCTCTTCACGGCACGCTCCTCGTTCGAGGTAACGCCGGAGAGAAGTGGGCGGTATGAGCTGGGCCTCGCCAATGCCGGTCTCGCGCGGCTTTATGTCGACGATGTGCTGACAATCGACGGCTGGGATGGATGGGCACCGACGGGGGCGACCTACTATCATTTCGGTGGTGACGAACGTCAGATCGAAATCGAGCTCGAAGCCGGGCGGACCTACCGTTTCCATGTAGACTATCGTTCGACCACCGGTGTCATGGATGGCATTCAGGCCTTTCGCGTTGGCCTCTCGTTGCCGCCAAGTGAGGCAGGCCTGCAACGCGCCGAACGCGCGGCTGCCTCTGCTGATCTGGCCCTTGTCTTTGTCGGCCGGACACCGGAATGGGACAGCGAAGGGCGGGATTTGCCGGGTATCGATCTGCCCGGCGCACAGGATGAACTGATTGCCCGCGTTGCGGCAGCAAATCCCAACTGTGTTGTTGTCCTGCAGACGGGCGGCCCTGTCGCCATGCCGTGGAAGGACGACGTCGCGGCGATCCTGCAATGCTGGTATCCGGGCCAGGAACTCGGCAACGGCGTCGCCGATGTTCTCTTCGGTGATGCCGAGCCCGGCGGCCGCCTGCCGCAGACCTTCCCGGCGACACTCTCCGCCAATCCGACGGTGGGCAATTATCCTGGCGAGAACGGCCATGTCGCCTATCGCGAAGGCGTTTTCATTGGCTATCGCCATTATGACCGCACTGGCGGTGAGGGCGTGCTGTATCCCTTCGGCTTCGGTCTTTCCTATACGACATTCGCACTAACTGACCCGGATGCGTCCGCTGACACGATCCGTCCTGGAGAGACGGTTACCGTCAGCGCGGGCGTTTGCAACACCGGCGCACGCCCCGGCAAGGCGGTGGTGCAGGCCTATGTCTCGCCGCCAAAGGGCTATGACCGGCCCGCCAAGGAGCTGCGCGGGTTCAGAACGCTCACGCTATCCCCTGGGGAAGCGGGACGTGTGGAGATAACGCTCGACATGCGGGCCTTCGCCTATTTCGACGCGGCACGCAACGCATGGCGCGCGCCGGCTGGCGATTACACGATCCT
>JBNKOQ010000340.1:0-3765 GCA_050294735.1 Roseibium sp.
GTCCGCGAGCCTCCTGGAGGTTTTGGCGTGATGGGAGACACGAGAAAGACCTGATGAAGCTGTTTGAGGCGGTCGGCATCATGCGTACCTCCAAGGCAGGATGTCGCGGTTGTCCGGTTCAACAGGCAAGATGGCCGTCAGGCGAGGGGACCGAGGAAAATGTGACCTTACAGCAACAGTCCGGCGAAGACTCGCACTGTTAAGTCGAGAGGCCGATTGCTGCCGTGCTTCGGCCATGTTTCATCTTCATTGCGGAATTGCTTCAGATGTTGCGCGGCGTGCCGGATCGTAGGTTTCGAGTTTCTGAAGCTTTGTTGTCAGATTGTTTCCCCTCTCTTGCCATGATTCATGGTCCGAGGGCCGCACTCTGGTCGAAATGCGCCGCTATAGTCTCACCTGGATGGTGAGAGAGACAAATAGGCTGAAAGAGTTGTGATCATGTCCGCACTGCGGAACCTTTTATTTGCGACCGGTTTTATAACCGTGGTGTCTTCCGGGGCCTTGGCTTTCGATGGAACGCCCACACCTGACCCGTCGATCGGACCAAGTGATCTCAGTCCCTCCGAAGCCCTTCGCAATGGCGCGCGTCAATATTACTCCGGAGACAAGACCGGCGCCCTCAGTTCTCTTCGCTATGCCGCCGAAAACGGGCAGCCGATGGCCGCCTGGAAGCTCGGCAAGATGTATGCGACGGGGGATGGTGTTCAGGAAGACGACCTGAAAGCGTTTCAGTATTACAGCCAGGTCGTGCGGGAGCACGGGGATGACCGGCCCGATGGCCCGGATGCCCCCTTTGTTGCGAGTGCGTTTGTTGCCCTGGGAACCTATTACCTGAATGGTATCGCAGATGCCGTGCCGCAGAATATCAGCCGTGCGAGACAGATTTTTACTCATGCGGCCTCTTACTTCGGTGATCCGGAAGCTCAATACGAACTTGGGCAGCTTTATCAGGCAAGCAGCGAGCGTATGGCTGTGCGCTGGTATAATCTTGCCGCGATCAAGGGGCATTTGGGCGCGCAGGCGCGGCTAGGGGAGACGCTTTTCACATTGGGGGAAACGGATCGCCGGAAAGCCCGTGGCCTGATGTGGATGAGCCTTGCCCGGCAGCAGTCCCGCAATGACCCGTCAGCAGCCTGGATCAGTGATTTGCACGAGAAATATTTTGCCAGGGCGAGTGAAACCGTGCGTCGGCTTGCAAGCACCATGACCGAAAGCTGGATTGCAAGCAATCGCCCTAATCTTGCCAAGGCGACGACGGTTACGGCCCAGCAGGCCGCTCAATAATTTTCAGGGAGACTTCGGAAAGTCTGACAAGGCTCGTGGAGATTCAGCAGTTCAGGTCTTTACCGAAAAATGGCCGGGGGTCATGAATGGTGAGACGGACTGGATATTCTGAGGGATCGGCGTCAGTTGCGCCGACGGGCAGGGGTTGTCGGTGATTTCCCAGGACGTGTTGTTGAGCACCATGCCACAGACGGCCAGCCGAATGCCTTTGGGGCTTCTTAAGCAAACGAGATCGCCAACCTGATAGTTATGTCCCTGATAACGGCAGGTACATTCAGGGCCAGCGAGTGCTGTGGTTGGATAAGATGTGCTCGTTGCGAAGCCGACCGCCAGAATTCCAGCGAACTGAAATCCGGTCCGTAGCATGTGCCCGATGTGCGTCAATCCGGGCTGTCGACGCTGCGTTCTTCTTCCCATGACACAACCACCATAGCATCTGGGTGGGGTTTAGGAAAGAGGGCGCGGAATTTCGGGGTTTTGCCGACTGTAAACGACGCTTGCCGCCCGTGTTCCAACCTTGATTCAGGCCGCGATATCTACCCATACGGGTACATGGTCCGATGGCTTTTCCCAGTCGCGGACATGTTTGTCTATGCCGCAACCGTTTAACAAGTCGGTTGCCTGCGGCGACAACAGGATATGATCGATCCTGATGCCATTGTTCTTCTGCCACGCACCCGCCTGATAATCCCAAAATGTATATGTTTCAGCAGCTTCTGTGCAGGCCCTGACGGTTTCCGTCATGCCGAGATTGATCAGGGCCCTGAAGTTTTGCCTGCTCTCCGGCTGGAAGAGGGCGTCGTCCACCCAGGCGTCCGGGCGGGCGGCATCTACCGGGTCGGGGATGACGTTAAAGTCGCCAAGGAGCATGAATGGCATTTCTTCTGCCAGCCGCGATCTCGCGTGATCTATCAGCCTTTCCATCCAACCGAGCTTGTAAGGAAATTTTTCCGTCCCCAAAGGATTGCCGTTCGGAAGATACAGGCAACCGAATCGGACAGCGTTGCCATCTGTCGACACCGTTGCCTCGATATACCGGGCCTGCTCGTCGCTTTCGTCGCCGGGAAGACCCCGCTGGACGTCTTCAAGTGGCCGTTTGGACAAGAGGGCAACGCCGTTGAAACTCTTTTGACCATGGGTTTCGACGTTGTAACCAAGGTCTTCGAAGGCTTGCCGGGGGAAATTTTCGTCGACAGATTTGATTTCCTGAAAGCAGGCAACGTCCGGCTGGGTTTCCTTGAGCCACTCAAGAACCGTATCGATACGGGCTTTGACGCCGTTGATATTCCAGGTGGCGATTTTCATGGGATCCTGTCCAGCTTGTCCGCGATCCGGCCTTCATAACATCCAGCTGCGCCTTTTGTCCTCTCCGCCTTGGAGGAGGGGCGTCATTCGGCTGGGGAAAGCGGTTTGCGCCTTTGTCAGATCGTGAAACTGGTGCCGCAACCGCATCCGGCGACTGCGTTGGGATTGTTGATCTGAAAGGCCTGGCCGATCAGATCGTCGACGAAATCGATCTCCGAACCGGCCATATATTGCAAGGATACCGAATCAACCAGAACCTCGATGCCGTTTTTCGCGATCACCAGATCGTCGTCATCCCGTTCGGTGACAAGGTCATATTTATACTGCAACCCCGAGCAGCCGCCGCCCTCAACGCTGACACGAAGGGCCGTGCCTTGCGGTTCGCTGGCAATAATCTTCGCGATGCGCTTGGCAGCGCGGTCGCTGACTGTTACCGGATGTTCAAGTGTTTCGGTCATTTTGGCGCCGTCATGCTTGGAATGGTCGGTTCGTGGCCGATATCTGGCAAAGCATCAAACTGCAGAATGCGGATAAGCCATACCCGTGGACACATCGTCTAGTACCGATAGGTATGGTGCGGAGGTGCTTTCGTCAATGACCGGCGGCGAGGACAAGGGCGTTTTGGCCTTATGATTTTTGGATGGGACAGGAACTAAAATGAAAACCGATCTCGGTTTTGGTGCTCAGGAGCGGGCAGTGTTTGCCCAAAATCCCTTTGAGAGTCGTGGCCGTCTCTATCCAGAGCCTGAAAGCCCGACGCGGACGCCGTTTCAACGGGACCGGGACCGCATCATCCATTCCTCCGCTTTCCGGCGGTTGAAGCACAAGACCCAGGTCTTCGTTTATCACGAGGGCGACCACTTCCGGACCCGGCTGACCCATACCATCGAAGTGTCGCAAATCGCCCGCTCCCTGGCCCGCGCGCTGCGCCTTGACGAGGATTTGGCGGAGTGCCTCGCTCTCGCTCACGATCTCGGCCATACACCGTTCGGCCATGAAGGGGAGGATGTCATGCATGAATGCATGGCGCCCTATGGAGGCTTTGATCACAACGCCCAATCGATCAGGGTGGTGACCTCACTGGAACAGCGCTATGCGGAATTCGACGGCTTGAATCTGGCCTGGGAAACGCTGGAGGGACTGGTCAAGCATAATGGGCCTCTGCTGTCACCGGAC
>JBNKOQ010000341.1:0-3726 GCA_050294735.1 Roseibium sp.
AAACATTGGCGGGAGGCCCGCCAGATGACGCCGCGCTCGCCTCTTCGTCGGCGATCTGCTGTTGCACCCATTCGAGAAAGCGCAGGAGAGGCGTTGAGGGTTTGTCCTTCTTTGGCCACGTCAGGTAATAGCTCTCCCCGGTCTGGCAGCCATGGCTGAAAGGCATGATGAGTGTGTTCGCCCGCAGCTGGAGTTGTACGAAGTGACGGTTCGCGATCGCGACCCCGAGGTCAAGCATCGCGGCTTCGTAGGCGAGTGAACTGTTTTCGAACAGAAGCCTGTTTTTCGGCTCGGAGGCGACCCCGGAGGACTTCAGCCACGACGCCCAGTCATTGGGACGGGCCATTGAGTGCAGCAAGCGGACTTTCATGAGATCGGACGGCGTTGCGAGCGGATTGTCGGCCAGGAACGCTGGAGAACACACGGGAACCAGTTCCATGTCTGCAAGTTTTTCGGCATGGAGGTCCGGCCAGCGGCCGTTGCCGCCTCGAATGGCCGCGTCCAGGTTGTCGGTCGCAAAGTCCGCGGATTCAGACGATGACGAAAGCCGTATTTCGATCTTCGGGTGCGCATCGTGGAAGGCACTCAAGCGGGGAAGCAGCCACCTCTGAGAGAAGGTCGTATAGGACTGTACGGCCAATATATTGCGCCGGTTTCGCCGTGAGACATGCCTGGTGGCTGTTTCGATCTCCTCGAATGCCTTGGATATGCCCTCATACAAGGCCTGCCCCTCACGTGTCAGCTCGATACCTTTGTGGAGCCGCCGGAACAGTGTGACGTCCAGATAGTCCTCCAGTACGCGAACCTGCCTGCTGACCGCGACTTGGGTGACATTGAGCTCATCCGCAGCGACCGTCAGGCTCTGATTGCGAGCCGCGGATTCAAATGCCTTGAGCGGATTCAAAGGAGGAAGCGAACGCGTCTGACTGACGGACATTTAAAAAACCACATAAGGCCGGATCACCTCCTCCCTTCATGGGGCAGAGATAATCACGAAACCGGATTGCCGCACTGATATTCCAGAGTATTGAATGGAAAGGGATGGAGTCAATAATCTGCACGAGAATTAGGGCGGCCGTCAGCCAATGGCTTATGGCGAACTCGCACCATCCTTGCTGGGAAACCGGCGTTTTTGTAACTCCACCTCAGGTGTCCTCATCCGTTACGAGCTGCCCTTCAGCAGCCTTGTAGAAATATTGACTGGAAACAAGCCAGCCTTTGAGTGGCCGTAAGGGAGGAATGCAGGTCAGGAGGATAAGGGGAAGGGTCGTGAATAGGTGCACCCAGTAAGGGGCAGTGTAGTAGACCTCGAGCCACAGAGCGAAAATCACAGCAGGGACACAGCCAAAGCAGATTACAAAGAAAGCAGGCCCATCGGCCGGATCTGCGTAACTTAAGTCGAGGCCGCAAACCTCACACTCGGGCTTGAGCTTCAAGAAGCCATCGAAGATATGTCCTTCTCCGCAGCGGGGACAACGGCATCTCAGTCCGGTCTGGATCGGGGAGAGGGACGGCCAGTGTGCTTCGGTTGTCATAAGCATGCTCTTTCTAAATTGTATGCAAGCAATTTAAAGAAATGATGCATTCAATTCAACGCGCAAACTGACGCATGTGACCGGTCACAAGTCACTTGAACCCGAAAATGAAGCTTTGGAACCCGGTTTAAAAGAAGGCGGAGGCCATCTCCGGAGAGTTCTCAATTGCGTGTGCCATGAACTCCAGAGTGCTTCTGAGCTTCTCCCGCTTGACCGGTCCGCCCAGGCACACTCTGACCGCTTCCAGCGGCGGGCCTGCGACCGTGAAAGCGTCGCTCTCCACCACGCCGATACCGGATGTCCGCATGTGGCTGGACAGGCCTGCTCTTGTCCAGCCATGAGGCAGCTGGAGCCATAGATTGAAGCTCAAGTCATCCGACTGGAAGCTACCTTCCGGCAGGGCGTGGCGTGCGATCTCCTGTCTGATGGCTGTTTCTTTGCGGATAAAATGCAGGATTGCGTCCGCCGTGCCATCCTCGATCCAGCGTGTGGCAAGAGCGACAGTCAGCGGCGACGCCATGACTGAGGATGCACGCATGGCCCCAACGAATGGCCAGGCGGCCTTGGTATCCGGTGCGACGACATAGGCGAGGCGCAGGCCCGCGCCAATACACTTGGCCACGCCGCCAATGTGCCATGTCAGATTGGGGGCCAGGGCTGCGAAGGGGGCTGGTGTACGCAAGGGAATGAAGCCGTAGGCGTCGTCTTCCAGGATAGGTAATCCGTATTTCTGGGCAATGGCGCAAAGTTGCTGCCTGCGTTCGACCGGCACGGTGATGGTTGTTGGATTTTGCAGCGTCGGATTGAGATACAGCGCTTTCGGCGCTCCGGTCCGGCACTTTTCCTCAAGAGCCTCCGGCAGAATGCCCATCTTATCCATCGCGATACCAGTCAGGTTGAGACGCAGCTGCGCGGCGATCGACCGTATCCCCGGATAGGTCACCGCTTCGCTCAGGATCTCGTCTCCCGGGGCCGCCAGCGTACTCAAGATGGCAAGAAGGGCAGGGTGGGCGCCGGGCGTGATGAACATGCGTTCCTGCGTGGGTACCAGCCCCCGGCGGCTCAGCCACGTCGTCGCGGCCTCTTTGTCGACGGCGGAGCCGCCGAACTCCTGATAGCGGAGCAGAGTGAGAATGTTGGACGAAACAGTCGCAAGACCTTCCTTCATGCGCTTGATCAGTTCCGGGTCATCCGGATCGGGAGGCATGTTCATGGAATAGTCGGCGAACCCCTCCCGCCGTGGATCGGGCCGGTCCCCAATGGTGATTGACTGGAGTTCGATGCGCTTGGTGACAAACGTGCCTCTGCCGACCTGGGAATCGATGATCCCCCGCTTGCGCGCTTCCGCATAGCCGCGGGCAACAGTTGTGAAGTCGATACCGATCCTAGCTGCCAGCTGACGCTGTGGCGGCAAACGGTCTCCGGCCTTGAGCTTGCCGGATTGAATGTCTGTTTCGATGCTGTCCGCTATCGCTTGATAGCGGGGAGACATGCTTCCGGAGAAATCCGGCGTCCAAATGCTCATATGACTGTCGAACTCATTGTGGGGCTAACTGTTTGTATCGTATTGCCTTCAACTCTGTCATCCGGAGTTCGCCTTATTCGTCGGCTCCGGGGCTGTCACACAGTGACGCATCGCCATCAGACCTGATCTGCCACTTCTTTCGTCAGGATTAGGTATTTGATTTTAAATAGTTTTCCCCGACATGCTTAGACCGGGATCGCTTTGCTGTGAATGTTCTGTGCAGTTTACGCCCGTGTGGCTCTGGGGATAAGGTTAATGTATGTAAAAATGAATGTATATGACTGTTTTTTTAGCAATTTCTGACTGGATATTTGTTGGCATGGTGATTGCAATTTGGTGCTGGCAACCGCTGCAGCGCTCAAAGAAGCGCCTGCAGTCACAATCAGGAGATATCCATGCCAGCTATTACCAAGCCGATGCACGAGAGCGGCGACTTCTTTGTCGACTATGAGGAAAAAGTCTTTGAGGATGTGAAAGCGGAGCCGGGCGAGAAAGCGCTTGTGACCTTTCACACGGTCGCCTTCGAGGGGTCCATCGGGTTCGTCAATCTGCTGCAGGCGACCCGCCTGATGCGCAAGGGCTTCGAAACCTCCGTTCTTCTCTACGGTCCGGGTGTGACGCTGGGTGTGCAGCGCGGATTTCCGAAGCTGGGGGATGAAGCGTTTC
>JBNKOQ010000342.1:0-3717 GCA_050294735.1 Roseibium sp.
ATCGCCTTTTTTGCTCATCCGTCTATCTCCTCCCAAGAGAAAACAAGAATAACAAGCGGCCGATCATTTTAGCAAGACAAGAACGTGGAATAACCCTCGGAGAAAAAGAACATTTTTCCGCGCGGACCGCGACTTAGGTATCGGTTTCCGTGTGTTCTTTTCACAAATTCGCCGCATTGTCCTAAAGCAGACCTAACCGGCGGCTCCAATACCGGGAATCGAAAAGACGAATACTGCGGTGCAGCAAGTATTACGCATATGCAAAAAGAGCCGGAACTGATTAAGCCCCGGCCCAGCAACTTTCAATAGGCTTAGTCCTTCAACGCAGCAATGACAAGAATTTCAACCTTGTAGTCCGGGGTTGCCAGGGCTGACTCGCCCGCCGCGCGCGCGGGAGGGTTCTCAGGATCGACCCAGCTATCCCAAACCGAATTCATTTCGGCGAAGTCGTCCATGGACGCCAGCCAGATGGTGGTCTGCAGCAGCCGGGACTTGTCCGTGCCTGCCCGTTCCAAGAGAGCGTCGATCTTCTCAAGGATTGTCTTGGTCTGTGCCGTGACGCTTTCGCCCGGATTGCCGACCTGCCCCGCCAACCAGACAACTCCGTTGTGAATGACCGCCTGACTCATGCGCGGGCCTTTGTCGAGGCGTGTGATATCAGCCATATGAATTGTCCTTATCTAGGGGTGTTTATCGATCAAGAATGCCGCGGTGCGGCGCTGACGAGAATCCAGGGAGATTCATCAGATAGATAACGGTGCTTGCGCGCAAAAACCACTCCCGACACGGCTTGTGGGTCTGTGCATTGGGCGAAGTTTTTCGTCAACGCGTCTTTTGCAGGGCATCAAGGGCAGTCCCTGTCAGGGTTAGAAACGTTTCTTCCGGATCATAGTCAAAACCCAGCCGGTCATAAAACCGTCTGGCAGACGGGTTGCTGTTGTAGACTGCCAGGCGGATGAACCCGATGGTCCAGTTCGCGGGCATCGACCGGCTGACGGCGGCCAGCAACTGCCTGCCCAAGCCGCTGCCACGCGTGTTTTCCGCCACCCAGAGATCCGACACATAAAGGCCCGCACTGCCGCGTACAGTGGAGAAGAGCGGCGAATAGAGGGCCGCCCCGGCAAGACTGCCGTCCGGCCGTTCGGCAAGCATGGCATGCAGCGCACAGATATCGCTTCCCAAGCCGTGCCGGACCAGATCCTCAGCACTCGCGAGATGTTCGTCCCCTAAGTCTTTCGACAGGGCCTGAAGCGCAAGGTTCAGCTTGCCGGCATCTTCTGCGGTGGCTTTTCGAAAACCGTAATCGTTCATGGATGGTCCTTTTTCACAGAACGGCCAGACGGAAGGTCTAAAAGGCTGTCTTGTCAGCGCCCTTCAACCTGAGAATTTCGCGGGCCTCATCCGGTGTTGCCACCACCCGGCCAAGACGCTCCACAATTTCCCTGATCCTGGAGACCTGTTCCGCATTGCTTCGGGCCAGTTTCCCCTTGCCGAGATAGAGATTATCCTCCAGCCCCACCCGGACATGCCCGCCCATGCCAGCAGACATCGCGGCCATGGGCATTTGGTTCCGCCCGGCCGCCAGAACGGAGAAGTGGTAGTCATCGCCGAACAATTTGTCGGCAATCCGCTTCATGTGCATCAGGTTGTCCGGATCGGCGCCAATACCACCGAGAACCCCGAAGACGAACTGGATGAACAACGGCGCCTTGACCAGTCCGCGATCCGCAAAATGCTTGAGCATGTAGAGGTGACCGACATCGTAACATTCAAACTCAAAACGCGCGCCGCGCTCCTGTCCCAGGAGCTGGAGTATGGAGGCTATGTCGCGTGGCGTGTTTTTGAACACCAGATCGTCAGAGCCCTCCAGAAACGGTTTCTCCCACCCGTGTTTCCAGTCCGTATACCGGGCAGCCATTGGATAGAGCGCGAAATTCATGGTCCCCATGTTCAGGGAACACATTTCGGGCTCGACCTTCAAAGGCGCCTCGAGCCGCTGATCCAGCGTCATGACCGCGCTTCCGCCAGTCGTCAGGTTCAAAATCGCATCGGTCTCCGCCTTCACGGCCGGCAGAAAGCCCATGTAATGCTCGGCGCTTGAAGACGGATGTCCGGTCTCCGGGTCACGGGCGTGCAAGTGCAGGACCGCTGCTCCCGCTTCGGCCGCCGCGACAGCCTGGCCTGCAATCTCGGCTGCGGTCACCGGCAGATAAGGAGACATTGTCGGTGTGTGGATTGACCCGGTAACGGCGCAGGTGATCACTATCTTGTCGCTCATCTCATACACTCCCTTGCGCGGCTCAGGCCGTTCCTTTGATTTCCGACCGGAAGTCGTCGAGGCACTCTTCCAGGACCTCCAGGATCTCGCCAACCTGATCGCTTGTCGTGATCATGGGCGGGCAAACCAGGAAGTGGTCGCCTTGATAGCCACCCCTGGTGCGGCGCGAGTAAATGATCAGGCCCTTGTCATAGGCGATATCGACCAGGCGGGCATAGGCATTCAAATGCGGCGCGAGCGGCTGCATTGTCGTCCGGTCGGACACCAGCTCAAACGCCAGTAGCAACCCCTTCCCCCGGACATCGCCAATCAGCTCGTGCCGGTTCATCAACCCTTCCAGACCGGTTTGCAATTCCCGCCCGATCCGGCTCGCATTTTCTGTGAGATTATCGCGCTCGATTTCCTCAAGAACAGCTTGCCCCGCAGCGCAAGCCAATGGATTTCCGGCATAGGTAAAACCGTGCAGAAAACCGCCCGCATTCATGACATTCTCCACGATCCTATCGTGTGCGATCATTGCCCCTAGCGGCGCATATCCGGCAGCAAACCCCTTGGAAAGAACAAGGATATCCGGCGCCACATCCCAATACTCGCCGGCGAAGAATTTGCCGGTTCTCCCACCGCCTGACATGACCTCATCATGGATCAAGAGGACCCCGTAACGATCACAGATATCCCGAATACGTTGCATGTATCCGGCGGGAGGCACCAGAGCTCCCGTCGAGGCGCCACCGACCGGTTCGACGATAAAGGCCAGTACCGTTTCCGGCCCCTCTTCAAGAATGCGCTGCTCCAGCATGTCCGCATAATGATGGCCGGTTGCTTCACTCCGCGGATCAAGCCCGTCAAGGTAGGCGCGCGGCGCCGGAATTTTCGGCATTGGCCGCATCATCGCATCGAAAGGTGCCGTCAACGGCGCATAGCCTGTCAGGGCCAGAGCGCCAAGAGTGCAGCCGTGATAGCTCGGCTGGCGTGAAATCACCTTCCAGCGCTGGGCCTCACCGATGGCAACCGCATTCTGGCGCGCCAGCTTGATCGCGCTTTCAACAGCCTCGGAGCCCCCGGACACAAAGAAGACCTTCTCAAGACCGTCCGGAGCCAGGGCCGCAACCTTCTCGGCCAGACGTTCTGCTGCCTCTGTCTCGAAATGCAGCCGGTATCCGAATGTGGACTTCTCCATCTGCCGGCGCATCGCCTCCAGCACCCGCTCGTTGGAGTGGCCGATATTGCAGACCATGGCTCCGGAGGACCCGTCGATATAGCGCTTGCCGTCGACATCCCACATGTAGATGCCGCGTGCCTGATCAAGTACCGGGCGGCGCTGGCGACTTTGATAGAAGAGGTGAGACTTGGGACGATGGCTCATGACATCTTTATCCGGATTGCGGCAGCGCCGGTTGCGAAGAGTGCCGGAGCCACATTTGAAAGATTGCATTTGC
>JBNKOQ010000343.1:0-3637 GCA_050294735.1 Roseibium sp.
CCAGACACGCTGGCGAATGAATTCCTTGTCTTCCCAGCCATTGTCGAAGATATGCCAGAGGATACCCCAGACCAGCGCGACGTCGGTGCCCGGACGGAAACGGACATATTCGGTCGCATGGGCCGCTGTGCGGGTAAAGCGCGGATCGCAGACGATCAGCGGCGCATTGTTTTCTTCCTTGGCTTTCAAAACGTGCAGCAGTGAGACCGGATGGGCCTCGGCAGGATTGCCGCCGATGATGAAGATCGCCTTGGAATTGTGAATGTCATTGTAGGAGTTCGTCATCGCGCCGTAGCCCCAGGTGTTTGCAACACCTGCAACTGTGGTCGAATGACAGATACGGGCCTGGTGATCGACGTTGTTCGTGCCCCAGAAGGCAGCGAACTTGCGCATCAGATAGGCCTGCTCGTTGCTGTGCTTGGCCGAACCGAGCCAGTAAACGCTGTCTGGCCCGTCCTTTTCGCGCACGTCGAGCATCTTGTCGCCGAGCTCATCGATCGCCTGCTCCCAGGAAATCCGTTCCCATTTGCCGTTGACCAGCTTGGTCGGATACTTAAGGCGGCGCTCACCATGAGCGTGCTCGCGGACAGAAGCTCCCTTGGCGCAATGTGATCCAAGGTTGAACGGGCTGTCGAAGCCCGGTTCCTGTCCAACCCAGACGCCGTCCTTGACTTCGGCAAGCACCGTACAGCCAACCGAGCAATGCGTGCAAACGGACTTCTTAATGTCGACCTTGCCAACCGCAGACGATTGCGCCTGTGCCTTTTGCACCATCCCGCCGGAGGCAGCCGTTACCGCAGCCAAGCCACCTGCAGCAACACCTGAGCGCCGCAAAAAGGTCCGGCGGTCCATGGTTGCCGAGCTGAAATCAGCAAAGGCGGAGGACAACCGGCCGCGCCGAGCGGCCCCACTTGTCTTTTTCCTGAGCATTTAGTTTCTCCCTCATAGGAGACAATCCGGGCATCGTCCCGTCCGTCTCCGGCCTTTTTTGGCTCGTCGCGTCCCGAGCCAGCCAGCCAATTGTCTTAGAAACGCGCCGTTTCGTAGGCTTTCTTCACATGATCGGTTTCCCGGTATCCGCTACCGCTGTCCGTGCCGCTTACGGCTGCCTGGGCACCGCCTGTCACAACCGTGGCTCCACCAGCAAGTGTGCCGAGCGCGGCCAGCTTCAAAAAATTACGCCGGTCGGCGGTGTCCTGCGATTTCTTGTCGTCCATTGACCCTCTCCTGCTTTCGTTCTCACATCCAGCCTCTCAAGACCCGGACGTTTTCATTCTCATAGAGCGCAGCCGCGACCGCCTGCGCTTCAAACTCTAGTGCGTCATCGCGAAGCCATCCGCTTCAACCGCCATAAAGACACGCCCCAGCTCCCCGACAGCCGCATAAAAGCCGTCTGTCTCCGTCGCCGCGAGGTCCTTGAAGAAATGTCCCGTCCAGGAGCCGACATGACTGCTGAAGAACTGCCTTTGCTCTTCCAGTGTCGCGACTTGCCCGAAGTCACCCATGATCAGCCCCTCCATCATTTGCATGACAGCGGCGATGTGATCTTCAGGCTCCGACACTCCGTCCACCCGTTCGATACCGAACCGGGCCATGCTGGCGCGCAGGTCCGCAAGCGGTTTTTCATGCAAAAAACCGGTAAGATAATAGGATCCGTAGGGAAGAAACTCACCTCTTCCGAGGCCGATAAAGAGGTCTTGGTAGGCGCGCGCCAGATCCTCTGGCGTAGCCTCACCGGCAGCCTGTGCCACAGCTGCAAGCGCCCGCCCTAATGGCGATCCATCGGTTTGCAAATCGCATATCACCGCAAGATCCCCTGCATCGGGTGCGCCCTGCAGCACACGACCGATGAAGCCGTATAAAATTGCGCGATCAGCATCCTCGGATGCGATTTGAAATGTCTCCGACGCCACTTGCGACATCTATGCAGTCTCCCTCAAAGGCAGATGATTGCCCCGCCAGAGAAGAGCCGCAATCAAATTCAATTTTGCACCGCAATATCAGCTGTTTCTAAGAGCATTTACCGCTACACTCTTCAGTTTCAGAAAATTACGCATAATTTCGCACAATAATAACTTTTTACGGTGCACCGCAGCATTCCACCATCAAACTCATTTTCGGACATATTGCAGGAAGAACCTGATTCCTGAACGCAGCATCCCCGGGCCGCATGACAATACTTGAGTTTTTGGACCAAATTTTCCAAGGAGCAGTGCCGGATCTCGGTTTAATTTTACGTTAATATTCAACTACTTAATATTAATTACACCAACCTGGCCTCGATCATCAAACCTTGAATATAGAAACCCGGCTGCTGTTACCCCCGCGTCCTCATCAGAATTCCCCGGTACACAATGATGCGCTGCACAATAAAAATTACAACAAAGACCTTTTCATAATCGTCAAAGCTGCATCAAAAACTCCAAATAAAAAAAGCCGGATCGCTCAAGCGATCCGGCCAACGGTATTCGAATGGAACAAGCCCGGGGCCGTCTTACAAACACCCCCGGAACGTCATCCTCATTCCATTACGATCTTCGGCGCAGCCCGCCCGCCCTCACCTTCATAACGGGCAATTTCGGCCATGACCTTGGCGGCAATGGACCGGTACACCCCCGCATGCGGGCCGTCAGGATCGGAGACCACGACCGGTGTCCCGGCATCGGATGTTTCCCTGATCTGCATATCCAGCGGAACTTCGCCAAGGAATGGAACGCCCAGCTTCTCGGCCTCGGTCCTCGCGCCGCCATGACCGAAGACATCGTGCCGTCCGCCGCAATCGGGACACAGGAAATAGCTCATGTTCTCCACAATGCCGAGCACCGGCACATCGACGCGGCGGAACATGTTGAGCCCTTTTCTGGCATCGATCAGCGCCAGGTCCTGCGGTGTGGAAACAATCACCGCTCCAGCCAGTGGCACCTGCTGCGCCATCGTCAGCTGCGCGTCGCCGGTTCCAGGCGGCATGTCGACCACCAGAACGTCCAGCTCGCCCCAGGCAACTTCCCGCAGCATCTGTGTCAAAGCCGAGATCACCATCGGCCCGCGCCAGATCATCGGGGTATCCTCTTCCACCATGAACCCCATGGACATCACCTTGACGCCATAGCCTTCCAGCGGTTTCAGAATCCGCCCGGAGACAGGCTCCGGACGGCCACTGACATTAAACAGGCGCGGGATGGATGGCCCATAGATATCGGCATCCAACACCCCCACCTTGAGGCCATTCGCCTGCAGGCCCAGCGCCAGATTCGCCGTGGTGGTGGACTTACCAACCCCGCCCTTGCCAGAGGCGACCGCAATGATGGTTTTAACTCCCGGAACACCCGGTTTTTGCTCCGGTTGCTCCGGCGCCTGTGCCTTCGCCCGCGCTTGCATGGGCGGAGGCACGTTGCCCATCTGGGCCTTACTCGGGGCAGGCCGGGCCGGCGGAGCTGTTGCGGTTGAGCCCGGGCTCTTTTCCGCCGTCAGGGCAACCATCGCGGCCTCAACGCCTTCGATTTCCTTGACAACCTTTTCAGCAGCCAGGCGAAGCGGCTCGAGCTGCTGTGCCCGCTCGGCGGGAACGGTGATGGAAAACGCTACCCTGCCGTCGGACACAAATACATCCGAGACCAATCCAAGCGAGACAAGATCC
>JBNKOQ010000344.1:0-3606 GCA_050294735.1 Roseibium sp.
GGACTAGAGGCCAATACCACGTGGCATCTGGTGGAGGATATCGAACGCCTGCGCAAAATGACCGGTGTGGACAGCTGGCAGGTGTTCGGCGGGTCCTGGGGCTCCACTCTGGCACTGGCTTATGCCGAGACCCACCCCGAACGGGTGAGCGAATTGGTGCTGCGCGGGGTCTATACGCTGACCAAGGCGGAGATGGACTGGTATTACCAGTTCGGTGTCTCTGAAATGTTTCCAGAAAAGTGGCAGCGCTTTCTGGCGCCGATCCCTGAAGCGGAGCGCGGCAACATGCTGGCGGCCTACCACCGCCGGCTGACCGGCGGCGACATGACTGAGCGGCGCGAGGCGGCGAAGGCCTGGAGCCTTTGGGAAGGCGAGACGATCACGCTTCTGCCCAATGCGGAGAACAGCGATCATTTCGCCGAAGATGATTTCTCCTACGCTTTCGCCCGTATTGAGAACCACTTCTTCATGCATGGCGGCTGGCTCGAGGAAGGGCAGCTGTTGCGCGATGCAGGCAAGCTGGCGGGGATGCCGGGGGCCATCATTCATGGCCGCTATGATATGCCGTGCCCGCTGAGGATTGCCTACCAGCTGCATAAAGCCTGGCCGGAGGCCGATTTTCATATCATTGAAGGGGCGGGGCACGCCTTTGACGAGCCAGGCATTCTGGACCGTCTGATCCGCACGACAGACAAGTTCGCCGGACTGCCGGAGAGCTGAGCCGGACACAAGAACAAAAACTAAGCCGGGGCCGCCGGCCAACAGGACAAGAAAATGACCAGGGAACGCCTTTATCTGTTTGATACCACTCTCCGGGACGGAGCTCAGACAAGCGGGATCGATTTTTCCGTGACCGAAAAGACCGTCATCGCTGAGCTGCTGGACCGGCTGGGGATGGACTATGCTGAAGGCGGCTATCCCGGTGCCAATCCGACGGATACGGAGTTCTTCGCTCAAAAGCGGACGAAGAAGGCCAAGTTCACTGCCTTTGGCATGACCAAGCGGGCCGGGCGTTCTGTGTCCAACGATCCAGGGCTCCAGCAGATACTTGCAGCGGATGTGGATGCCTATTGTTTCGTTGCCAAGTCGTGGGACTATCACGTCAAGGTCGCGCTGGGCTGTACCAACGAGGAAAACCTGGAGTCCATCGAGGACACAGTGAAGGCTGCAGTCGCAACGGGCCGCGAAGCCATGATCGACTGCGAGCATTTCTTCGATGGCTACAAGGCCAATCCGGACTATGCGCTGGCTTGCGCCAAAACCGCCTATGAGGCGGGGGCCCGCTGGGTGGTGCTTTGCGATACCAACGGCGGTACGCTGCCCGACGAAGTCAAAGACATCATCGCCAAGGTGCAGGCCGTCGTGCCAGGGGATCATCTGGGCATTCATACCCATGATGACACTGGACATGCGGTGGCCAATGCATTGGCAGCAGTCGATGCGGGCGTACGTCAGATTCAGGGCACGCTCAATGGCATCGGCGAGCGCTGCGGTAACGCGAACCTGATCACTCTCATACCGACATTGCTGTTGAAACCAGCTTATGCGGAGCGGTTCGAGATTGGTGTCAACAAAGAGCAGCTGACGGACATCACAGCGGTCTCTCACGCCTTTGACGAAATACTCAACCGGTCACCTGACAGGCACGCCCCCTATGTCGGGGAGACGGCATTTGCCACCAAGGCCGGAATTCATGCCTCCGCGATCCTAAAAGATCCGCAAACCTACGAGCATGTACCGCCCGAGACGGTTGGCAATCGCCGCCGGGTGCTGGTGTCGGATCAGGCGGGCAAGAGCAATCTGCTGGGTGAGCTGGAACGGCTCGGTATTCATGCTGACAAGGCCGACCCGCGTCTCGACAGGCTTCTGGCCGACGTCAAGCAGAAGGAAGCCGATGGCTATGCCTATGAAGCCGCGGACGCGTCCTTCGAACTGATGGCCCGCCGGGCGCTGGGCGAAGTTCCAGGCTTTTTTGCGGTCGATTCCTTCCGCGTCATGGTGGAGCGTCGCCACAACGCCATTGGCGAACTGGTCAGCGTTTCCGAGGCGGTTGTCAAACTCGACATTGACGGCGAAAAGCGCATGTCGGTCGCTGAAGGCAATGGTCCGGTCAATGCGCTTGATATGGCCTTGCGCAAGGATCTGGGAAAATATCAGGCGGCCATCGACGGGTTGGAGCTGGTTGATTATAAGGTCCGCATCCTCAACGGCGGCACAGGGGCTGTGACGCGGGTTCTGATCGAGAGCCACGATAAAACGGCCCAAAGGCGCTGGTTCACGATCGGCGTCTCCAGCAACATCGTCGATGCCTCGTTCCAGGCTCTGGTCGACTCCATCACTTATGCGCTTCTTAAGGCCGGAGTTGCCTGACGCGCACCTTTGAAAGACAGCAAGATGAGCCAGGATCAGCGTCCCGCCGGAGGCCCGAGCGAGGTAAAAACCGGTTTGCTGTTCGCTCTTGGAGCTTACGGTTTATGGGGGTTCCTGCCCGCCTACTACAAGATGACCGACACGGTAAGCCCTGATCTGATCGTCGCGCACCGGATTGTCTGGTCTGTGGTGCTGGTCGGCCTGTTCCTGATCATCATGCGCCGGACTGGAGAAATCCGAGAGGTGCTGAAACAACCTAAGGTGGTCAGCCTGCTGTCTATTTCAGCCTGTCTTATTGCCTGTAACTGGCTGGTGTTCGTCTGGGCGATCGGTCAGCATAAGGTGCTGGATGTGTCGCTGGGCTATTTCATCAATCCGCTGGTCAGCATACTGGTCGGTCTGGTGGTGTTGCGGGAGAAGCTGACCTTGCCGCAAGGCGTCGCGGTTGGACTGGCGGCGCTGGGCGTTGGCATTCAGGCGGTGCTGGCCGGCGGTTTACCGTGGGTGTCGCTGTTTCTGGCGTTCTCGTTTGCCGGCTACGGCTATATGCGCAAGATTATTCCGGTGAGGCCAACGCCAGGCCTTTTTATCGAGACCGCGCTTTTGCTGCCCATTGCCCTTGGTTATCTGTTGCTCAATCTGGCCCGGGGCGTGGATGCCATGGTGCTGCAGGACCCTCCGGTGCTTGCGGCTCTCATCGGCACGGGTGTCGTGACGGCCTTGCCGCTGATCATGTTTTCGGCCGGAGCCCGCCGCCTGCCGATGGTTCTCATCGGCCTGATGCAATATATCGCACCCTCGCTCCACTTCCTTATGGCGGTGTTTTTATGGGGTGAGCCGCTTAACCAGACCACGCTTTTGACCTTTGTGATCATCTGGGTGGCACTCGCGGTCTTCAGTTTTGACTCCCTGAAACGCTGGAACCAGAACCGTGTGCGCGTTGCGTGAGCGAAGACCCGCTGGCGGACTCAAAGTGTCGTCCGTCGGGCGCATGAATTAGCTTTCAGTTTGGCGACGGGGTCTTAGAGCCGTTCGATGGATGTGCGCCCGGGCGCGGCAGGGGCTGTGTCCTCCGAGCCGGAAAGGGCCTCCATGAGCATCGGGATCGTGTCATCGATTCGTTTTGCCACCAGATACGGAACTTCCGAGTCGGGCCGGATGAAACCTTGGGTGCGCATATGGTCGAGTAATTCGAGCAAGGGAGACCAGAAGCCGTTGATGTTGGCGATCAGGATC
>JBNKOQ010000345.1:0-3598 GCA_050294735.1 Roseibium sp.
TCTCGCGCCGCACCAAGAACAACCCCGTCCTCATCGGAGAGCCCGGCGTCGGCAAGACGGCCGTCGTGGAGGGTCTCGCGCAGCGCATCGTGCGCGGCGACGTGCCCAGCAACCTCCTCGACGTCCGCCTCGTCGCGCTCGACATGGGCGCGCTCATCGCTGGCGCGAAGTACCGCGGCGAGTTCGAGGAGCGGCTGAAGGCCGTCCTGAAGGAAATCGAAGCCGCTGCCGGTGAGGTCGTTCTGTTCATCGACGAGATGCATACGCTCGTCGGCGCGGGCAAGACTGATGGCGCGATGGATGCGGCGAACCTGATCAAGCCCGCCTTGGCGCGCGGTGAGCTTCATTGTGTTGGTGCAACGACACTGGATGAATACCGCAAGCATGTTGAAAAAGATGCCGCGCTTGCACGACGCTTCCAGCCCGTGTTCGTGAGTGAGCCGACGGTCGAGGACACAATTTCGATTTTGCGCGGCATCAAGGAGAAATATGAGCTGCACCATGGAGTGCGGATCACGGATTCAGCGATTGTGTCGGCCGCGACCATGTCCAACCGTTACATTACGGACCGGTTCTTGCCGGACAAGGCCATTGACCTGATCGATGAAGCGGCCAGCCGTTTACGCATGCAGGTGGATTCCAAGCCCGAGGAGCTTGATGAGCTCGACCGCAGGGTCATCCAGCTGAAAATCGAACGGGAAGCATTGAAAAAGGAAGAGGATCCCGCAGCTCAGGAAAGGCTCGGGAAACTGGAAAAGGAGCTGTCCGATCTGGAAGAAGAATCAGATCTGCTTACCCGGCGTTGGCAGGGTGAAAAGGACAAGCTGAACCTGGAACAGAAACTCAAGGAGCAACTGGAACAGGCACGTATCGATCTGGAAATCGCACAGCGCCGCGGCGATCTCGCCAAGGCTGGCGAACTTGCCTATGGGGTTGTTCCCGATCTTGAGCGGCAGATTGCCGAAGCGGAAGCCAGCGAAGACGCGGATGCCATGGTTGATGAGGCTGTGACATCCTCCCATGTGGCTCAGGTGGTCTCCAAGTGGACGGGTATTCCGGTCGATCGGATGCTTGAGGGCGAACGCGAGAAACTGTTGCGGATGGAAGACGTTCTGGCGCAGAAAGTGATTGGTCAGGCGGAAGCCATCCATGCTGTCTCGACGGCCGTCCGCCGGGCCCGTGCGGGCTTGCAGGACCCGAACAGGCCGATCGGTTCGTTCATGTTCCTTGGGCCTACCGGCGTTGGGAAGACGGAATTGACGAAGGCTTTGGCCAGGTTCCTGTTCGATGATGATTCCGCGATGGTTCGCATCGACATGTCGGAATACATGGAGAAGCACTCCGTGGCCCGGTTGATCGGGGCTCCCCCAGGCTACGTCGGCTATGAAGAAGGTGGAGCGCTGACGGAGGCTGTCCGCCGCAGGCCTTATCAGGTGGTGTTGTTCGACGAGATCGAAAAGGCTCACAGCGACGTCTTCAACGTTCTCTTGCAGGTTCTTGACGATGGCCGGTTGACGGATGGTCAGGGGCGCACCGTGGATTTCCGCAACACGCTGATTATCATGACCTCCAATCTCGGAGCAGAGTATCTGGTCAATCAGCCGGAAGGCGAAGACACGGGTGCTGTCCGCGATCAGGTGATGGGAACCGTGCGCGGGCATTTCCGGCCCGAGTTCCTCAACCGGCTCGACGAGATCGTGCTCTTCCATCGTCTGCAACGGTCGCAGATGGCGGATATCGTCGAGATACAGCTTGAACGTTTGAGGGCGCTTTTGAGCGATCGGAAGATCACTCTGTCCTTGGACGATGCAGCAATCGGCTGGCTGGCGCAAAAGGGATATGACCCTGCTTACGGTGCCCGCCCACTCAAGCGTGTCATCCAGAAAGAGGTGCAGGATCCTCTGGCGGAAAAGCTGCTTGCCGGGGATGTCGTTGACAGTCAGACCGTGGAAGTGTCGGCGGGCGGCGATCACCTGATCTTCTCCATCCGGTCAGGTGCCGCCGAGGCTGCTTAAGCGGCAGGGAAGTCCATCTGCAATGGTCTTTGTTGAAATTTTTTGCAGAGGGGCTTTCAGGTTGGCCCTGTGATCCCGGTTCCTGCGGGATTATGTTTCAAGAAGTAAAAAAGCCGGCGACTGCCGGCTTTTTTCATGTCTGTGGAGAAATAGATCTATTGCGCCGAAGCCACTCTGGACGGGCGCTTGGCCCGGTCGAGCAATGTGTCGATCCGGACACGCTCGGTCTCAAAGGCTGTCAGCATTTCTCCGTCGAGAACCCGACCCCGTGGCAGCCGGATGCGCATCGGGTCAACATAACTGCCATTGACCTTGACTTCGTAGTGGAGGTGTGGACCCGTCGACAGGCCGGTTGAGCCGACGTATCCGATGATTTGCCCCTGGCGGACTTTCGCTCCTTCACGGATACCCTTGGCAAAGCCGGACTGATGATTGTACGTGGTTGTATAGCCGTTGGCATGGCGCACCTCGGTCCGGCGGCCGTAACCCGAGCTCCAGCCAGCCTTGATCACGGTGCCGTTGCCGGCCGCCATGATTGGTGTCCCGCGCGGCGCAGCCCAGTCGACGCCCGTGTGCATCTTCGAATATTTGTGAATTGGGTGGCGCCGCATGCCGAAGCCGGACCGGAAGCGGCCCTCCGAAACGGGCTTTCGCATCAGGAATTTCTTCGCGCTTTGGCCGTTCGCATCGTAGTAGTCGATGACATTATCATCCGGAGTGCGGAAGCGGTAAAAGCGTCTGGTCGTCGATCCGGTATTGAGCGCAGCATAGAGGATCTCTGGTGGCGCATTGGAGACATCGTCGTTGTCGGCAAAGAAAATGTCGATTGAGTCACCAGGCTGGACGCGGGCATTGAAGTCGACATCGAAAGAGAAGATCCGGATCAACTCATCAATAAGCGGCTCGTCCATGTCCTGTTCAAGAGCTGTCTGATAGAGGCTGTCGTAAAGAACCGGAGTTTGGCCGCCATAGGAAATCCGATCGGCTTCGGCGAAAGCATCGGCTAGAAATGTCGTCGGAGCCTTGGCAGCCACATAGGCGCCGGTATCAGATCTGGCGACAGTTGCCTGATGGACCGTATCGGAATACAGGCTGATGCGCTCCGGGCGCATGCGGCCTGAGCCGTCAGGAGCTGGGGCAAAGGCAATGCGCAGCCGGTGGCCGGGCTGCAGGGTGCTCAATCCGTATTGATCTGTAAAGGCCGCCTTGATGAGTTCGGCCTCTTCGGCATTGGCATCGTTGTCCAGCAGGACATCGGCCAGATCTCTCTCATCGGCGATCGGAACGATCTTTTCATCCATTCCCGTGTAGCGGACTTCGTCATCCTGTTTGGAAATGAAAGAAACATTCTCAGGCGTGATCCGGACGGCAAGGCGTGCAAACTCGGACTGCCGGGCAAGATTGAAATCAAAACGCGCCGGGTCGACAAGTGTTCTGGCGGCCGTGTCAACGGTGTTGACCGCAAGGAAACGTGCGGTTTGCCGGACAGTCTCCTCTATATCCTGTTCGGTTGGCGTTTGATCCGGATCGATCAGGGGACTGTTTGTCGGAAAGCTTGTCAGGGAAATACTGACTTCGCCTTC
>JBNKOQ010000346.1:0-3555 GCA_050294735.1 Roseibium sp.
GAGAAATTACCCGGGAAAAGCTGGATATCCTGCGCAAGGCCGACGCGGTCTATATCGATCAGATCCGCAAGCACGGACTTTACGACGAGATCTGGCAGGCCTTCGTGGCGATCCTGCCGGTGCGCACCGTCGGTGTCATGGGCGATGGCCGCACCTATGATTATGCCTGCGCTCTTCGGGCGGTGACTTCGGTCGACGGTATGACCGCGGACTATTACCCGTTCAGCCATGAATTCCTGGGCGAAACAGCGACGCGCATTATCAACGAGGTCCAGGGTATCAACCGCTGCACCTACGACATCACGTCGAAGCCTCCGGGAACCATTGAGTGGGAGTGATGGTTCTGGGGGGCGTTAAGCCTGCCCCGTCCTCCGTGGTTGCTCATCTGATGGCTTCGTCAACGACAAAGTGGTCGCGGTTGGCAGATCAGATTTTTTCGGCAACGGCGACGATGTTCTTCCCAAACAGATAACGCAAGCCAAGTGCATCCAGCTCGCGATTGAGCGGAAAGACAAAGCGGTCATAGATCTTGAGTGATGACGGTGTTCCGAGACCTTTGTCCGGATCGTAGCCGAGGCATTTGACCAGAAGCGAAGCAAAGAATCCGGCACTTTCTGCATAATGGATCGATTTGACCTGGAAACCGGCCTGCTCGAGCTTTTCCTTTAAATCCCTGCGGCCGTAACGGCGATAATGCCCGACGGATTCGTCGAGACCGGAAAACAGCATCTGAAAGGCTGGCAGGTAGAGTACAAGACGTCCGTTGGGCAACAGTTTGTCATGCAATTCTTTCAGTATGGCACGGTCATCCTCAATGTGCTCCAGGACATTGGAACTGAAGATTCCATCGACTTTCGCGCCCACGTCTGAAAGATTTTCGAAAACCGGAAATCCGCGTTTCTTAAGGTGAGACCGGCCCTTCTGATCAATCTCCACGCAGAGTGGAAGACGTCCGGTTTTTTGATAGAAAATATCCGATAGGGTGCCTATACCGGCGCCAAAATCGAGGACCTTTGTTCGTCCCTCCAGGGCGCGGGCAAACTTGTTGACGATCGACTCATTGTAGCCCGGCATCGCCAGTTCGACATTGATCAACTCATCAAGACCGCCGTAGTCCGTATGTTCTCTTGTTTGCAATGTTGCCCCCTACGCGAAACAAAATACGAGCAAGGACACAGTAACGTGGGAGAATTAAAAAAACGGCAACGGCCCGGGGGGATCGCGATGCAGCTCATCGTTCAAAGCGAACTGCCTGACCTTCATTTATCGCGTCCGGGCATTCGGACATCTTCGGGCAGAACGGGGCTCTGGCGGGCTAAACGGCTCTGTGGTCAGGCTTTGCCCCCCAATCCTCCTCGGCCCCTGATCAAAGACCAGGAGCTAATCCCTTTCCCAGCGCAGAAGAACGTATTTGCCCTGAGCATCCCGCAGATCAAACCGCCCGGAAAGGACCGGGGCGAGGGATCCTTCCTTGTTTTCCTTCCAAAAGACGAGCGTATGGCGTGTCGGTTCGACTTGCATGCAGGTCGTTTGGGAAGGTTCCGAGGTAAACCTCGGCGTTTTGCCTTTTTGGATGTCAAAGCCTTTGGTGCTCGATGCCTCATCCCTGTTGTGAAGGCATATGGTGACCAGGCGATTTGAAATTTCAACGGGAATGTCCAAGGCAAGGACATCAGGTCCGGCAGTTTTCGGAGTCTCGGGTTTGATCTTGAACAGTGAACGGTATTGGCCCGGCTTTTCGGAATCTCCGGTTTGACGTTTGGCTGCCGTTTGGTTTCCCGGATCTTCAAGCCTTGTTTTCGCCAGCTCGGACAGGTGCTGCCGGTCGTAGCTGTCGACATAGATCAGGTCGTTTTGGCCGCTTTCCAACAGGTTCGGCAGCGACCTTGCTTGCAGAACATCCGGCCGGGCGAGGAGGCAAAGGAAAAACGCCAGCAGGCCAAATGGATGTATCGGCATTCCGGTGGTTTTCTTGGTGCTCGCCAACATGCAATGTTCCTTCTGATCTTCGCCTGCGTATACCGGGGACAAGACGCCATTTAAGGCGCGCATCCTGATGTCAGCGCTCACGATACAAGCAACCAGCCTTTAGCATATGGGGTCCATACCCCATGTTCGGACACTCACACAGGTGCCATGTTTGCGCTAGAGTTCAATGGATGGATCGATCATGCCTTCCTTTAAAGCCAGCGCCATCAGTTGCGGGACCGAATGGACCTTGAGTTTTTGCATGAGGCTCGTTCGATGTTTGTCGACCGTCTTGATGCTGATACCCAGACCCTCCGCGATTTCCTTGTTCGAGCGTCCGGAGAGGATCATGTTGAGAGTTTGCCGCTCCCTGTCGGTCAAAAGGACCGGTTTCGGCTGAGCCTCGAGAAGCTGTATGAACGGTTCGGAGATGCAGCGTTTTCCGCGCAAGATGCCGGGGAGCTTCTCATAGAGTTCCTCATTACTCGACGCCTTTGAGAACAAGCCGTCGACTCCCGTTTCGATCAGATTGCTGACAAGACCGACTGCCGACACACCGGTCAGCACGACGACCTTGGTTTCCGGTGACCAGCGGCGGGTTTCGACCAGGACTTCGACGCCACCGGCCATTGGCATTGATACATCGAGGAGAAGGAGATCAGGTCTGTGCTGCTTGACCTTGCCAATTGCAGAAATTCCGTCCGAGGCCTCGGCGACGACCTCGATCCCGTCGGGTTCGACAAGGCCGGGTTTTTCAAGAGCGTCTTTGAGGCCCGCTCGAACTATTGCGTGATCATCCGCAATGACTGCATGATATTTATCGTGTTTCAACGCAATGTTCCCCAAAGTTCCGTCCAGAGCAATTTGCATGAAGGCAGGTAAAATGGCCAGATCCCTCATAATGGTTCTTGTTGTCCTGTTTGGAGGTGCAAGCTTGTGGCCTGCGGGTGCTGAGGAAGTTCTTTTGTCCGCGCAAGGAGGCGTGTCCAATCTGCAGGATCATCTGACCTTTTACCGTGAACGGGAGGAGCGGCTGACTGATGTTTTGCGTCAGTATCGGGAAGGGCGGTTCTCGGCGGAGCTCGCGGACACGATTTTGGAAACCAATTATGCCCCGGAGGCATGGGCTGGCGTGAATATCACCAACGATACATTGGATGATGGCCGCCCTGCTGACCGTTTCGTCATCACTCTGGACCTGCCGTTGGTGAGTGCCGTCGACATATATCTCGTGAGGGCGAATGATTTCACTGAAGCCCTTCTGAATTACAGTGCGTTCGAGCCATTTCTTCCAGAAGACCATTCGGTCACGCGCCTAAAGACGCCGGTCTTCGAAATCTCTGCCCAAGAAACTGTAACCCTGCTTGTGAATTTCAAGTTTGGGCCGTTTCAGTCCTTTCACATGGCGCTGGAGACTCCGCGCGAGCTCGAGGAAACTGCCTTCAGGTCAGGTGTCGGGCAGACCGCGTTTTACGTTTTCGGATTCGCGTGTCTTGTCTTCTTTGTCGGCTTCCATTTGTCCATGGCGAACTGGATGGGCGTCTATTACGCGCTGATGTTTGCTGTCGGCCTGTCTCTCATTGGTTA
>JBNKOQ010000347.1:0-3538 GCA_050294735.1 Roseibium sp.
CTGCTCCAGCGTGCACTTGCCGGCTTTACTCAGACCAAAGGCGCCGCCGGTCACCCTTCGTTTTTTCCTCTTCCCGCGACCACTCTCGCTGCCGGAGCCGCCGTCCGGCCCGCCGCCTAGACGTGCCTTTTTCAAGTCTTTGCTCTTGGAGAACTGCCACAGCAGCTCAATCCCGGCACAGCCCGGCCCCCGCCAGGCAATCCGCCCCTTAACAGGCAAATCAAGGCCTGTGATATGCAAGGTGATGCTGTTCGGCAGCAGATCGAGATCGCGCGCATCCAGACGGCAGCCGGATTTGCTGGCGTCAACGATCACACACGGGATAACCAACCCGCCGCGGGGATCGGCTATCTGGGCAGGAATCCGCACTTCTCTGCGCTGTTCCTTGCGCTTCTCGCGCGGCTCTTCATCTTCGAATTCAAAAGAGACTTTTGCGTTTGTTTCCTGAACGGATGTGATCCGCCCCCGGATCATCTTGTCGAGCCCCTCAACCCTGAGGCCGACGGTCTCGCGCAACTCGCCAACCCGGTCAGACAGGATCTTGCAGCCGGCCTTGTTAAAACCGGACGCGGACGCTTCGATACAGGTGAGACCGTCAAGGTCGACGACCAGGACCGACACAACCGCATGCTCGGGTATGTTGGCAGTTAACGCGTTCAAGTTGTATTCCCCATCAGCTGAGTAATATTACCAACCCCTGAGAAATCAGAGGTTAACAACACTGTGAAATTTTTCAGGGAACCGGCATTTTTGACAAGGCTAATGCTGACTTTTAGCCACTTCTGCTTAGGCTGCAGATCTTAACTTGTTAATTTTTCTACATTTCTTCAAGCTTCTGGCGAAGAGAGAGGAAATCCCGCCAGGACAGACGTTTTTCGATCGGGCTACGCAACAAATAGGCTGGATGATAGGTTGCGATGCATGGAATTGACCGCCCCGAGGCGTCGTAGGACATCCAGCGGCCGCGCATGCGCCGGATTCCATCCTGCACCCCGAGCAGGCTTTTGGCCGAGGCCGCGCCAAGAAACACCAGAACATCCGGTGCAGCCAGCTCGATCTGACGGGCAATGAACGGTTTGCAGATTTCGGTTTCCTGAGGGGTCGGTGTTCGATTTCCCGGTGGCCGCCAGGGAACCACATTCGCGATATAGACCGAGGAACGGTCCAGTCCGATAGCCTCCAGCATTTTGTCCAGCAGCTGTCCCGAACGGCCAACAAACGGCACGCCCTTCAAGTCCTCATCCCGGCCCGGCGCTTCCCCCACCAGCATGACGCGGGCATTCGGGTTGCCATCGGCAAAAACGAGATTCTTGGCCGTCAGGCGAAGATTGCAGCCGGTGAATTTTTCAAGGCATGCCTTCAGCTCGTCCATGGAGGCCGCATTGCGCGCAACATCCCTGGCAGACTGGATTGCCTCCCGGTCCGGAATCACCGCATCCGCAAATGCTCCTGCCGGAGCGCCAGCCTTGGCCAAAGGCGGCACTTGCCTGGCTTGAGAATCTGCCGCCACGGGCAAAGGCGCCGTGGCTCGTGCGGGTCCGGCAGGTGCCATCTGCCCCTGCCCCGGATGTCCCATGCCCGTTCGCCGCGCAGCCTCCTGGGCCGCGGCAAGTTCGGCAGACAAGGCGAACCTGTCGACGGCTTCCTCTTCGAGAAAGCAATCCAGTCCTGAAGCCAGATAAAATTCAAGCAGGGATTCCAGTTCCCGCTTTGCAGCGTCAGATGTGGTCAAAGCCTAGCCTCCATGCCTCACCCTAGGCGGGGGGCTCATGAAATTCAAACCCGGACAACATCTCGGCCGCATCAGACCGCGAGTTGTCCAACGGGAACAAGGAAGCCGTTCTGCCCCCCTTCGCTGCGAACATTTGTCGTTTTGACATACCGTTTACGTAAGCGTCATACTCATTCTTGACTAACCATGGGCAAATGGGGCTATGTCCATCATACAGCGGCTGAAGCACGGACAATTTTTCACGGATTTGGCAAACGGAATAATTTATGTCGTGTTCATGATCCTGGAAAAGTGCAAAAGAGATACATTTCGGCCAATCCGGAGTGCATGAGGGAGAACCAGATGTCGGAACAGGACGCACTTGGCGAGCGCGAGAGCATGGACGTCGATGTGGTCATCGTCGGAGCCGGGCCCGCAGGCCTTGCCGCCGCCATTCGCCTGAAACAGATTGCCGCCGACAAAGGCGAAGAAATCAGTGTTGTCGTCCTGGAAAAGGGCTCGGAAGTCGGCGCCCATATCCTTTCCGGTGCGGTCGTTGATCCGATTGCCCTGGATCAGTTGCTGCCTGATTGGCGCGACGAGGCGGATACTCCCCTGAAAACGCAAGTCAACGCCGATCACTTCATGATTCTCGGCCCGGCCGGCGCCCTGCGCCTTCCCAATCTGTTCATGCCCAAGCTGATGAACAACCACGGCAATTACATCGTCTCTCTAGGCAATGTCTGCCGCTGGCTGGCCGGAAAGGCCGAAGCGCTCGGCGTCGAAATCTATCCCGGTTTCGCAGCAGCAGAATTGCTGTATGACGACGCCGGCCGTGTTGTCGGCGTCGCCACCGGCGACATGGGCATTGGCAGGGACGGGAAGCCGAATGCCATGTTCACCCGCGGCATGGAGCTGCGCGGAAAATACGTTCTCATCGGCGAAGGCGCACGCGGATCCCTGGCCAAACAGCTGATCAACAAGTTCGATCTGGCGAAAGACAGCGATGTCGCGAAATTCGGCATTGGCATCAAGGAGCTTTGGCAGGTCGATCCGGCCAAGCATAAAGAAGGTCTCGTCCAGCACTCGTTCGGATGGCCGCTCGATGGCAAGACCGGCGGCGGCTCTTTCCTCTATCACCTTGAAGACAATCAGGTTGTGGTCGGCTTCGTCGTCCATCTGAACTACCAGAACCCGTGGCTGTCGCCTTTCGACGAATTCCAGCGGTTCAAGACCCATCCGGCAATCCGCGACACCTTTGAGGGCGGCAAGCGCATTTCCTATGGCGCGCGTGCCATCACTGAAGGCGGTTATCAATCGGTGCCCAAACTGTCCTTCCCCGGCGGGCTTATCATGGGCTGCTCGGCAGGCTTTGTGAATGTCCCGAGAATCAAGGGATCCCACAATGCCATGCTGTCCGGCATGCTGGCGGCGGAAGAAGTCATGGCAGCACTTGGCCGCGGCGAGGAAAATGCCGAACTGACGGGCTACGACGCAGCCTGGAAGGCCAGCCCGATTGGCAAGGATCTGAAGACCGTGCGGAACGTCAAGCCGCTCTGGTCGAAATTCGGGACAGTGCTCGGCATTGCCCTCGGCGGTCTCGACATGTGGACCAATGAACTGTTCGGCTTTTCCTTCTTCGGAACGCTGAAGCATGGCAAGAGCGATGCGGACAGCCTGAAACCGGCCAAAGACTGCAAGAAGATCACCTATCCCAAGCCCGATGGCGTTGTCTCCTTCGACAAGCTCTCCTCGGTGTTTCTTTCCAACACCAATCATGAGGAAGATCAGCCGATCCACCTGAAAGTGGCGGATGAGACCCTGCAG
>JBNKOQ010000348.1:0-3420 GCA_050294735.1 Roseibium sp.
AGCCCGCTTGAGCCGCCATCCGTCAACAATATCGCCAACAAGATAGACCGTTTCCGCATCATTATACTTGAGAAATTCCAAGAGCATCTCAGCCTGGCAGCCGCGCGTGCCAAGATGAATGTCCGAAATAAACAGGGCCCTGTAGTGCCGCGATTCCGATGGCTTAGCCATAGGCTTCACTCCAACCGATTTGTTGGAGCGTTATAAACGCGATTCAGGTTGCACTATTATGACAAGACACGGAACCTTCTTTCTTCCCTTAAGGAAACTACTGGCGCGGGTGTCTTATCCCCTCCTGACACTCAACCTAAGATCGCGGCAGCCCTTGCGGAGAAGCGTGGTCCGGACCTATGACAAACGGGCGGATGCGACCATACAGGCATCGCGCCGAAACGCTATCGAAGGGGCGAACGAATGGATCTTGGAATATCCGGCCGTAAGGCCATTGTCTGCGCATCGAGCCGGGGACTCGGCAAAGGTTGCGCGATGGCGCTCGCCGAAGCCGGCTGCGAAATAGTCCTGAACGGGCGCGACACTGAGGCGCTCGCTGCGACCGAAACCGAGATCCGTGACCGGTTTGGGGTCAAGGTCACCAGTATCGCGGCGGACGTTTCCACCAAGGCAGGCCAGCAAGCCATACTGGCCGCCTGCCCTGCCCCCGACATTCTCGTCAACAACAACGGCGGTCCGCCGCGCAAGGATTACAGCGAACTGGACCGGGACGCGATGGTCGCTGGTGTCATCCAGAATATGGTCACTCCCATTGAATTGATACAGGCAGTGATTGACAACATGTGTGCGCAAGGCTTTGGGCGTATCGTCAACATCACCTCCCTGTCTGTGCGCATGCCCATTGAAGGCCTGGACTTGTCGTCCGGCGCCCGTGCCGGCCTGACTGCGTTTCTTGCCGGTGTCAGCCGTCAGGTCGCAGGTAAAGGTGTGACCATCAACAATCTCCTGCCAGGCAAGATGGACACCGACCGGTTACGCGGCGGTTTTGAACGGGCTGCTGAACAAACGGGAAAAAGCATTGCCGACATCCGCGCGGTTCAGGCGGCGGAAATACCCGCCCGCCGCTTCGGCAATCCGGGCGAATTCGGTCAGACCTGCGCCTTCCTGTGCTCAACGCACGCAGGCTACATCACAGGCCAGAACATTCTCCTCGATGGCGGCCTCTATCCGGCAGCTTTCTAAGGATGAAATGACAGTAAAAAGCCCGGTACGCTATTGCGTACCGGGCTTTTTTAAAGCGAGAGACCTGCGTCAGCTCCTAGTAGGTGTAGCGCAGGGAGGCTGAGATGATGTCCACGGAGGAATCGACCGTTCCGGTCAAGCTGCCTTTGGTCGACGCGTAGTCCTGATGACCAGGGACAATGTTGAGGTCCGTATCGGTTCCAAAGATGTGCGTGTAGCCAAGATCGAACGACAGAGAGTCGTTGAAGTTGTAGGAGCCACCTGCACTGACCCAGATCCGGTCATTGTCGGGAAGGCGCGCAGAACGGATGCTCGTGCTGATCGGCGACCACTCATAAGCCGCACCGGCACGCAGTGTGAGATGCTCATTAAAGTCATACTCACCACCGAACGACAGGAAGTAGCCGTCATCATAGTTGAACGCCAGCGTGGTCAGCTGCGCATTTCCGAGATCGGACAGCAACACCTTCGGGGCCTCCAGGCGGCTCCAGTTGGTCCACTCAAATGTACCGAGCAGCCGGATCTTGTCGGTGATTTCCTGCTTTGCAGACAGGGTAATCATGTCCGGCGTGATCAACTTGGTATTGATCGCATAGCTGCCCGAGGGAAGTCCGCCCGCAGCGACGGGCAGATAAACGGTCCCGCTCAAATCATGCCCAACAGCCGAGCGGAAACCAAGGCCGATCTCCGTCCCCTTGAACGGCGTGATCGAGACACCTGCGGTGAAGCCGACGCCCGTGCTGTCACCTGTCAGCGCAGTTGTGCCAACACCGGCCAGAGGAGACGCACCCGCGTTGGTCAGACGAACATCCAGATACTGGATCTGTGCACCGATCGCGAAGGAGAACATATCGTTCAGCTTATAGCCGACCACAGGGTTGGCATTGATCGAGAAGACGTGAGACGACCGGTTGTAACCGGCCCCGGCCCAGTTAGGGTCCTTGGGCTTGGTCGAAAGACCGAACGGCGCGTTCACGGCCATACCGAGATAAACCTGATCGCTCACCTTATAGGAGATATACGTGGATCCGACCCAGGCATCCGAAGCGATATCGCCAGTGTTGACGGCCGTTGGCACATCAACCGGAGGAACCCCCACTCCCAGCGAATTCGCGCCTTGTGTTTGAGTGCCCTTGATCTCCGCTTTAGGCAAAATAAACGTGTTGTGCTGTTCGATCGTGAAGCCGTCCTTGGCCCCGGTGATGGTTGCCGGGTTCCAGAAGATCGACGAAATGGACGGTCCCGTCGTCCCATTCCCAGCGAACGATGTACCCTGATAGTAGGAGCTTTGCTCACGTAGCGCGAAACCGCCGGCAAAAGCAGCTCCGGCGAAAAGTGACGCCGCCACAGCGGTCGATGTAAATAAAATGGCTTTATTGGATGCCCACGACATTCTTGTCCCTCCCATTTCCTCCTCTTAGAGAAGGAATCGTATTGCTGGAGACCAGTTTTGCGGGCTTCGAATCAGAGATCAACAGGCGCGTAACGTTCACGTAAGGACAGCCGGATCGCGCTGCAGCGCAGCAATGCTGGAAATATCAATGCATTTTTGACAGTCCCGAAAGGTGAAACGATCTTTGAGCCTCAAAATCTTCACAAATCAGCCTCAACTATTTCACCATGTTGCAAATGCTTAAAAAATAGGCAGACAATTTCGTAAATTTGAATTCTTTCGTTTTCTGACGCCTGTTGCCTAAAAATCACATATTTCCGGCATCAGCGGAGCTTACCCGCCTAAAAATACGGCCGGTGTGCCGGGGAGTGACGCCGCTGCACCATTCCTCCCGGCACACTGCGGTAGCCAGCGAAGGTCAACCGGCAACTCCGGTTCTCAAGCCACGCCGTCCCGGGCCCGCAAAAATTGCCGGACAGCAACGTGGCTCCAGGGAGCCAGCCGCGCCTTGGCCGCCACAAAGCTCTCATAAATACGGCCGCTCAGCGGATCTTTGGCTGCAAACTCCTCCAGCACCTCCTTGGAAACGTCACGCAAGGCCGCCAGAACATCATCGGGATAGTATTTTACGACAACCCCGTCCTCCTGTTGCAGGACGTCGAGGCTCGCAGCGTTTTGCCACTCACTTTCCGCCAGCGCGCGGCCGTTTTCCGCACGGCAGGCTTCGAGGACAATTGCACGCAGGTCGTCTGGCAAACCATAAAGAGCGGTTTTGTTGAAAAGAGCTTCCCCGGTCCCGTTCGGTTCATGGAAGCCAGGTGCATAATAGTTTT
>JBNKOQ010000349.1:0-3404 GCA_050294735.1 Roseibium sp.
AGTCCGGTAACAAGACTTTGCAGGATACCCAGCTGGGGGTTGGCTTCCATACGGCGGACCAGATCCAGTATGGCAGAAGCTGACATGTAGCTATCGGCATCCAGAACCAGAGCGAAGTCGAAGTCCGCTCCCCAACTATTGCCGAAGTCTTCTATGTTGCCGGCCTTATAGCCGGGATTATCTTCGCGCCGCCGATAGGTAACTTTAATATCACTGCCCCAGTGCCGCGAAAGGCGCTGGGCCATGCGTTTTTCCTGAACAGCGATGTCTTGTTTGGAGGTGTCACTGAGAACGAAAAGAGCAAAAGCCTTTGCCTCTCCGGTGCGCACTATTCCTGCCAGCATTGCGTTGAGGCGTTTTTCAAGTTCACCAGGGTCTTCATCGCGAATACAGGACAAGAGTGCAGTCCGGCTTGTAAGCGGGATGGTTTCATTGCCCGGATCGATCGGGCAGACAAAGGCAGCGGCGTCCTTTGCCAGCCGCATCGTAAGAAGGCCGATAACTGCGTTCCAGAACCCGATGATGGTCCAGGGTAGAGTGAGTAGGAAGCAGGTAAACATAATGACCTTCCCGATGCCCAGAGCGCCGGTGGCAAGGGTCATAGCCATCAGGCTCGCCAGCCCGGCGAAGCTGGCGATCACCAGCCCGGCAAAAACCAGCCGGCGTGCGGTCATGTGGGCCGCAGTTGGGTCGGAAGGTGGTAATTGAGGTGCATCACTCATAATTGTGACTTTCAAAATCCTGCTGGCTGGCAATAGTGCTCGTAGTCAATACGCCGTATGAGATGTCTCGGGGCGTAATTCAATCCCGCGGTGTTTTTATGACGGCAACGACGAATAGCCCTGTGACGCGCATCACACGCAAAGCGCTCTGGTATCATGCCAAAAATGCTTGCGAGATTAGAGAAGAAACATGTGAACCGGCGGATCAAGGTATGTGCGGTGTTCGGACGATCGCCAGCGCTCTCAGCCGGGGAACAGAAGGATTGGTGCTGCGGGGCGAAGTGCCCGAGAGTGAGCGGAAGCGCATGCGGGCGCCGCATCAGGAGGGTGACTTTCCTTTTCCGGTTAAATACGGCTATGCCTGCGTGGGCGTTATAGAGACCGGGCCTCGCGAGCGTATCGGCGATAAGGTGTTTGGATTGTTTCCACATCAAACGCACTTCACTGCTTCGTTGGACGATCTGCACATCCTTCCCCGCGGCCTTCCCGCCGAACGGGCTGTGCTGGCGGCCAACATGGAGACCGCGCTCAATGCTTTATGGGACGGATTGCCTTCACCTGGGGATCACATCTGCGTGGTCGGCGGTGGTGTTGTTGGGCTGCTGACTGGATATCTGGCAGCCCGGCTTCCGGCGGCCACGGTTACCTTGGTCGATGTCAATGAGACCCGGCGAGGCGTTGCGGAGGTCTTGGGCATGAAGTTCGCCACCCCGCAGGATGCTCCTTTCGATCAGGATCTCGTGTTTCACGCGAGTGCACAGGCCGCAGGTTTGGAGACAGCTCTAAAGTCGGCGGGAAATGGCGCAACGGTTATCGAAATGAGCTGGTATGGCGACAAATCTGTCAGTGTGCCGCTCGGAGCTGATTTTCATGCTCGCCGTCTGGTCCTGAAGTCCAGTCAGGTTGGCACCATACCGGCAGCCCGTCAGCAAAGGTGGACCTATCGAAGACGGCTCGCGACCGCGCTGTCGCTTTTGCAGGAACCGCTTCTCGACCAATTGATCAGCCACCGGATTCCGTTCGAGACGGCCCCGCAACAGCTACCTGAAATTCTGATGGGAAAGGTTGATGCCCTTGCTCCTGTCCTTATCTACTCCTGAAACTCAGCCAAGGATTATGAAAACAGATGTTTGCAGTCGAAGTCAGAGATCATGTCATGATCGCCCACTCCTTCAAGGGCGAGCTTTTCGGGCCTGCCCAGGCCCTGCATGGAGCGACATTCGTAGTCGATGCAGCCTTTCTTTCAAGCTCTCTGGATAGCAACGGTGTTGTTATTGATATCGGTCGGGCCCATGAGGCTTTGAAAGAAGTTCTTGGCCCGCTGAACTACAAGAACCTCGATGAGGTGCCCGGGTTCAAAGGGGTCAATACGACGACTGAATTCCTTACCAAGCATATCCATGATCATCTGGCGAAAGCCGCACGGGAAGGCCGTTTGGGCCGTGAGGGGGATGAGCTTGACAGCATCCGGATCACAATCTCGGAGTCCCATGTAGCCCGGGCCTGGTATGAGGCGCCAGTGGCTTGATGGCCAGCTTGACGTCGGCCCCGCGGCGCATTGTTTTTGCCTATCCCGGAGATCTGGATACGCCAACGGGCGGTTATGGCTATGATCGGCGTATTATCGCCGGGTTGCGGGCACTAGGCTGGACGGTCGATCTTCTGGGGCTTGGGGAAGGGTTCCCGTTTCCGGACCCCAGTACGGTTGAGACTGCCCGGCAGGCACTGGAAGCACTCGCGCCCGGGACGAAGGTCGTCATGGACGGCTTGGCATTTGGCGTTTTGCCTCAGGCGGTAGCTGCTGTGCGCGATCGCCTGGATCTCGTCGCGCTTGTCCATCATCCGCTTTGCAAGGAAAGCGGATTGTGCCCGGACGTTGCCGGGCCGATGGAGGCAAGCGAGAAAGCCGCTTTGGAACATGCCGCTCAAGTCATTGTGACGAGCCCTGCAACTGCCGAGCAGGTCGAGACGCTATTTGGAATCTCCGGCAAGAAGCTCGCAATTGTGCTGCCCGGAACAGACCCGGCACCTGCCGGACACGAAGAGACGCGCGGCACGCTTCGCCTCCTTTCCGTGGGCACCGTCGTCCCGCGTAAGGGCTACGACCTTTTGTTCGATGCTCTGGCGGGCTTGAGCGGGCATGACTGGCATCTGGATATTGTTGGCGATTGCAGCCGGGACGAGGTTTGCTTTGGCCAGTTACAAGGTCAGCTGGACCGTCTTGGTTTGGCAGGCCGCGTGACATTCCATGGGGCGGTCACGGCCGACAGGTTATCGGATTACTATCAGGCGGCGGATATTTTCGCCCTGGCAAGCCGCTATGAGGGCTATGGGATGGCCTATACCGAGGCCCTTGCGCATGGGTTGCCTGTGATTGGTAGCGGGGCGGGGGCTGTTTGCGAAACCTTGTCTCAGGGCGGCGCGATTTACTGTGGCGTTGAAGACATTGCTGCTTTGCAGGAAGCTCTGGAGGGGCTTCTAGGTGATCCCGGCGCGCGCAGATCCCTTAGCTCTGCTGCCCGGCAGGCCAGCCGCGAACTTCCAACGTGGGACGATGCCTCCCGAATGTTTTCCGATTGTCTGGAGGATATTTGATGAGCGGTTTCTCAGCAGATTGGCTGGCATTGCGCGAGCCGTTTGATTTGGCGGCTCGCAGCAGGCAGGTGGAAGAGACCTTCATGG
>JBNKOQ010000350.1:0-3393 GCA_050294735.1 Roseibium sp.
AAGGCGAGAAACCCCTCATGGGTTTCACCGATAATGCCATCCGCCTTGAGCTGTATGATTTTCGGCAGCCGGTTTTTCATCCGTGCCTTGATGCCCTCGGCGGATACGGAATTCGAGAAGAGCAACAGGGCGGCAACCATCACGGCCGCAGCAAAGAAAACCTTCAAATTGCGCATTGCTTGTCCTTTTGGGAACCTGTCTCGTCCTGACCTGTCAGCACCCCCGCATCATCTGCAGCAGGCCAACACCTAATCTCTGTTCTTCTGGAAAATGGAACCGGCGCGGTTGCCGCGCCGGTTCCGTGTTTCACAATCCGATTAATTCGGCAGAGCGAAAACAGTCAGCTGACCACCCAGGGCGGTATAGTCGCTCAGGGCAGAATAGCCGCCCACCGCACCAAGACCGTCATTCGGGTTGGTGAGACCGGCTGCGAGGCCGATACCGGCCCAACCGCCAACACCCGACAGGATGCCAACATACTGTTTGCCACCATGGTTGTAGGTCATGACGTTGCCGATGATGCCGGACGGAGTCTTGAACTTGTAGAGTTCCTTACCCGTGTTGGCGTCGACGGCCTTCAGATAACCTTCCAGCGTGCCATAGAAGACAACGCCGCCAGCGGTCGCCAGAGCGCCGGACCAAACCGAGAACTGCTCGGGGATAGACCACTTGATCTCACCCTTTTTGCCGTCCCAGGCTATGAAGTTACCCATGCCGCCATGGCTGTCCGGAGCCGGATACATGGCAAGCGTCGCCCCAACGTAGGGCTGGCCGGCAGTGTAGCTGACGCGGAACGGTTCATAGTCCATGCAGACATGGTTCGTCGGAACGTAGAACAGCTCTGTGTCCGGCGAGTAGGCTGCCGGCTGCTGATCCTTGGAGCCAAGAGCCGCCGGGCAAATGCCGGTGGAGTTGACGTCTTCACCGTTCTGCTCGGTCGAATACTTGGCGACCACCTGAGGACGCCCATATTGATCGGAGTTCGGATCCATGACGACTTCCGTCGCCCAGTTCACCGCCGGATCGTACTTCTCTGCGACGAGAAGCTCACCGGTAACCCGGTCAAGCGTGTATCCGAAGCCATTCCGGTCAAAGTGGCTAACCACCTTGCGCATTTTACCGTCGATTTCCTGCTCGGTCAGGATCATCTCGTTGATGCCGTCATAATCCCACTCATCATGCGGGGTCATCTGGTAGAACCACTTGGCAACACCGGTATCCGCGTCGCGGGCCATGATGGTCATCGACCAGCGGTTGTCGCCCGGGCGCTGTCCCGGGTTCCAGGTCGACGGGTTACCGGTTCCGTAATAGACGAGATTTTCTTCCGCGTCGTAGGAATATCAGCCCCAGGTCGTGCCGCCACCGATCTTCCACTGATCACCTTCCCAGGTGTTCATACCGGAGTCCTTGCCAACAGGTTTGCCGAGATAAGTGGTTTTTTCCGGATCGACCAGGATGTCCTCATCCGGTCCCATGGAATACGCACGCCAGGCAAGAGAGCCATCTTTGATGTTGTAGGCCGTCACAGACCCGCGAACACCGAACTCGCCGCCGGAGATCCCGACAAGAACCTTATCCTTGACCGGCATGACGGTTGCGGTGTTGGTCGCACCCTTGGCCGGGTCGCCGTTCTTGACACTCCAGACTTCCGCACCGGTTTTGGCGTCCAAAGCAACAACTGTGGTGTCGGCTTGATGCAGGAAGATCTTGCCATCTGCATAAGCCACACCACGGTTGACCGTGTCGCAGCACATCACAGGAATGACGTTCGGATCCTGCTTTGGCTCGTATTTCCAAAGAATCTTGCCGTCGTTGTTCAGATCCAGGGCATAGACAATGTTCGGGAACGGCGTATGCACATACATCACGTCGCCGATGACCAGCGGAGAGCCTTCATGGCCGCGCAGGACACCCGTCGAGAACGTCCATGCGACCTGAAGGTCCTTCACATTGTCCTTGTTGATCTGGTCCAGCTTGGAATAGCGCTGGTTCTTGTAGTCGCCTGTCTGAATGACCCACTGGTTCGGGTCATCCATCATCTTCTGCAGATCAGCATCTGCATAGGCTGCACCAGCGCAAAGAGTAAGCGCGGTAGCTGCTGTCAGTAGCCTTTTCATCTCCACCTCCCATGGTGATAACGGTATCAAAATGTTCCTCTGGCAGGACACGTATGCCGACAGAACCTGCGGATCAGACAAACACCCAAGATCCACGTTGCACCTGTGACGCGCGTTCAACCAGCTCCTCCCAAGTCAGTCCTTTCTGCTCCTCCTCCGTTCTCTCGCTTCCGCCCGGTACAGTCAGGCGGGTCTTTCCGGTCCGCCGCATCAGCGATCTTCATATCAAGATCCCGGATACGAACCATTCGGTGCAGCGCTTGCCATATGGCAGGGGTCTCTTCCCTATCCCCCGTTGGACGGCTTGTGCGCTGCTCCGTTCCAAAGTCTCTCCGCATGCCAGGCAACATGGTCGCCGGCAAATGTGGAGACGAAAAAATAGCTGTGATCGTAGCCTTCCTGCATGCGGATCACGGCAGGCTGGCGGGTTTCCGTCAAAGCTTCAGCCAGTGCCTGGGGCCGCAGCAAGTCGATGAATTGGTCACTTGACCCCTGATCGATCAGGATATCGCCAGCCCAGCCACGCTCTTTCAGCAGGATCGTCGCGTCGTAGTCGGCCCAGGCAGCCTCGTCGTCGCCAAGATAGGCTGACAGCTGTTTGCGGCCCCAGTCGGATTGGGTTGGGTTGGATATCGGCGCGAAAGCCGAAACAGACTGGTACCGGTCCGGATTGCGCAGTGCGATGGTCAACGCCCCATGACCACCCATGGAATGACCTGTAAGCCCGTGCCTGTCGGTGAACGGCATGGTCTCCTGCAAAAGATCGCGCAGTTCGTTGACCACATAGTCGTACATCCGGAAATGGGTGCTCCAGGGAGCCTTGGTCGCATCGACGTAGAAACCGGCTCCCTGCCCCAGGTCATAGGCCTCATCGTCGGCGACCCCCTCGCCGCGCGGGCTGGTGTCAGGGAAAACCAGGGCAAGACCGTGTTCTGCGGCATAGGCCTGAAGCCCGCCCTTGGTCATGGCGTTCTCATGCGTGCAGGTAAGCCCGGACAGATACCAAAGGACGGGAACAGGCCCCTCCTTTGCCTGCGGCGGCAGATAAACCGCAAAGGTCATATCCACACCGCAGGTTTTCGAGGCATGACGGTAGACCGTCTGCTCCCCTCCATAACACCTGTTTTTCGAGACGACTTCCATTTTATGCACCTGCCTCAATACATCACGACGGATCGGATGGATTCGCCGGCGTGCATGAGGTCGAAGCCCTTGTTGATGTCTTCCAGCGGCATGGTGTGGGTGATCAGGCTGTTGATGTCGATCTTGCCCTCCA
>JBNKOQ010000351.1:0-3258 GCA_050294735.1 Roseibium sp.
CCTGATCGAAGTGCCAGCGTTTTTGTCCGGGATTGCACCCGAAGCTGTGCCATCACCTTTGGCGATGAAACGGTCTGCCGGGCCTCTTGCAGCTGCACACTCGACAGCCTGCAGGAGCAGGGGATTTGGGACCAGCTGGTCGCCACGCCGCAAGATCCGGACCTGCGCCTTCAGCTCAATCAGACATACCAGATCTGCATGCGCGGCACGCCCTCCGGACCGCAGCCCGCCGATTAGGCCACAAATACGTCCGGCAGCTGTTTTAAGGTATCAGTGGCACGGGCAACACGCCGCTGAGCAAACAAGACAAGGTCATCCGCATCGCTGCCTTGCATCTCCTGCCCCAACGCCCAAAGCGCGGAAACCGTATCGCAGACAGCCTTGTAAATACCAAGCTCTCGCTCCGGGCACACAATGCCGCCGGCATCGGCATAAGCCTGCAGCATGGCCTGCTCCTGGGGTTTGCCGAAGCTGTTTTCAAGGCTGGCATAGGCCAGATCCCATCCTGCTTGCGACATGGCTGCATACTCAAAATCGATCAGGAGGATCTTCTCATCTTGCGGCAAGAGATTGCCCGGAGAGATATCAAAGTGGCAGGGCACGGGCGGACGGGGTTCGATATCCCGCAAAAGCCCTCTGACCACCCGGCAAGGCGGCTCCACCAGCTTCAGATAGCCGGGCACGCTGGAAATGGCACTCTCGCAACCATTCAAATAGGGCAGCAAGTCCCGGTGTCCTGAAAACGGAACCACACTGCCATGAAGGCGGGCCAGACAGCGTCCGAGCGACACGGCAGACACCTCTCCCCGCGCTTCGACCCAGGGCAGCAGCAAAACGCCCGTTGTCACGTTGCCATAGAGTGGCGGCACGGTAATGCCAAGCTCCGCCGCGACCTGCAGATCATGCCATTCCCCAGCCCGGTCAATGGCACCCGCTGTTTCCGGCCGTGGCAGACGCAGAACAAAAACCCCCGCAGGCGTTGTTATTCGAAACACGCGGTTGGTCAGGCCGGACAGCCGCTCCGCCCGCTGCACATCGCCGACGGCTTTGGCGAGGGCTGCGTCCTGCTCCAGTGCATCCCGGCACCATCTGAGGCTTTGGTCTTCTTTGGCCGCCATCAGTCCAGGTTTCCTGTTGAGGTAAGGATGTCCTTGCGGGCAGCCGACCGATAAAATACGAAAACAAAAGTCAACTAACCCGTCTTTCCCTCGCCAGTATCCGAGTGCCATTGCCAATGGAAAAGCTTCCCGGTCCCCATATCACCATCACCTACTGCCGCCAATGCGGCTGGCTTTTGCGGTCCGCATGGATGGCCCAGGAAATCCTGTCGACCTTTTCCGAGGAAGTCGGCGCCCTGACTTTGATCCCCGGCACCGGCGGCACGTTCGTCATCACCTGCGATGGCACAACGGTCTGGGACCGCACCACCGATGGCGGCTTCCCCGAGGCGAAAATCCTCAAACAACGCATCCGCGACCTGGTTTGGCCGGACATGGACTTGGGCCATTCGGATCGCTAAGCTAGGTTTCGCTCCGGCAAGGCAAGCTCCTTTTCGGCCTTGCCCGCGCGCCAGATCTCGATGATGGCCTCACCAAACAGCCGAAGTTCCGCACTGCGCGGCGAAGTCTTGCGCCAGGCCAACACGATCTGTCGTGGATGCGCGCCTTTCAAGGGAACCAACGCAACCTCCTGACCATCCGCCACACCGGCGTCGATCGCAAGTTGCGGCAACAACGTCGCACCCAGCCCCTCCGCAACCATGGCAATTAGCGTCGGCAGGCTTGTCGCCTCGAAAGTGCGGTCCTGGTGCGGCCCGGGCGGCGCAAAAGCCGACAGGGCGTGCCTTTGCAGGCAATGCCCCTTTTCCAGCAGCATCATGTGGATCCCCGACAAATCCTTACCGGTCAGAAAGACACATTCCGCCAGCGGATGGGTTGGCTGGATTGCAAGCTGGTAAGTGTCATCAAATAAAGGATAAACTGTGAGATCGCCAATTTCATAGGGCAGTGCCAGCAGGAGGGCATCGATCTCGCCTGCATGAAGGCTTTGCAGCAGTTCATCTGTCTTGGCCTCCCGCAGAAACAGCTTGAGTGCGGGGTAACTCCGGCGAATGTCCGGCACGATCTGTGGCAGCAGGTAAGGTGCAAGTGTCGGGATCGCCCCCAGTCTGAGATCGCCGGATAACAGTTCCATGTTTGCCGCGGCAAAATCCACCATGGCCTTGGCATCGGCGAGAAGCAGTCTGGCCCGGTCGGCCAGCTCCTTGCCGACCGGCGTCAGTGTGACTGACCGCCGGGTGCGCTCGGCGACGCTTACCTTCAGGGTCGTTTCCAGCTCCTTCAGTCCCGCGCTCAACGTCGACTGGCTGGCGTGACACTTTTCCGCCGCCCGTCCGAAGTGTCGTTCGTCGGCAAGGGCAACAAGAAATTCAAGTTGTCTGAGACTCGGCAATATCATGGTTTTAATCGAGTTTTCCGATCACTGAGATCTAACTAATCCGTTTCACTGTTTTCTCGCAATCACCTATATTCATTTTAGCGAAAATAGATACCGAGGAGACCATGATGGAACAGGACATATATGCACATCCCGCGATGCCGCAGCTAAACAAACCAGCACCGGATTTTAATGCCCCATCCACCCACGGTGAAGTCCGCCTCGGCGACTACAGGGGGAAGTGGCTGATCCTGTTTTCCCACCCGGCCGATTTCACCCCCGTGTGCACCACGGAATTCATGGCCTTCGCAAAGGCCGCGCCTGAATTCAAGGATCTAAACTGCGAACTGCTCGGCCTGTCCATCGACAGCCACTACGCCCATATCGCCTGGACGCGGAACATCAAGGACAACTTCGGCATCGAAATCCCCTTCCCGATCATCGCCGATCTATCGATGGATGTCGCAAAGGCTTACGGCATGATCCAGCCGGGAGCATCCGATACATCGGCCGTTCGCGCGACCTTCGTCATCGACCCGGACGGCATCCTGCGTGCGATGGTTTATTACCCGATGAGCAACGGCCGCTCGATCCCCGAATTTGTCCGTCTGGTGAAAGCCCTGCAGACATCGGATGCCAACAATGTGGCAACCCCAGAGGGCTGGCAGCCCGGGGAAGACGTCATCGTTCCCCCGCCGGCAACAGCTGCCGGCGCGGAGGCCCGTGCCAGCGAAGGTTACAATTACGTCGACTGGTACTTTTCCAAAAAGTCTCTCTGAGGTATCGCCCTCCCAAGAGATCTCGGGCAAAGGGTTAGGTCCG
>JBNKOQ010000352.1:0-3208 GCA_050294735.1 Roseibium sp.
AGACCCGGCTGCGAATTCCGCCACCACAGCGGCAATCAGCGCCAGCCCTCCTGCGATACGCAGGCCTGCAAGGAAATACGGCAAAGCACTCGGCAGCTTCAGATAGACGAGCGTCTGCCAGCGGCTGGCGCCATACATCTCGAACAGATTGAGCAGATTGTGGTCCGTCGATTTCAGCCCCTGCGTCGTGTTTGACAGGATCGGGAAGAAAGCCACGATCCAGGCGCAGATAAGCAGTGCGGCCTGCGTTGTCGGCGCGTAAATCAGGATCAGCGGCGCGATTGCCACGATCGGTGTGACCTGCAGGATCACCGCATAGGGATAGAGCGCAAGCTCGACCCAGCGGGACTGGGACATGAGAATGGCCAGCCCTGCCCCTCCAACCAGGGCAATACCCAAGGCAGAGAAGGTAATCTTGAGCGTATTGACCAACGCTCCGGACAACGTGCCCCAATCGTTGATCAAAGCTGCCGCCACACGGGAGGGACTGGGCAAGATATAATGCGGCACGTCATAGGCCGCCACATACCACGCCCAAACCACAATCAGCAGCCCGAGCATGAAGAGCGGGATTGCGACTTTCAGGATCTTTTCAACGTTGGTATCTTTGGACGCTAGGATCGGTGCAGGCTCGTCAAGCTCGGCTGGAGCAGCGAGGTCACCGTTTTTGGTATCGACTGCAGTCATAGATGATCATTCGCATCCATGGCCGCGTGAAGCGCGGCGGATGCGTCCCTGCAATAGTCATTATAGACATTGGACGTTCGGAAGTCTTCTTCCCGCGGATAGGGGGCATCGACCTTCATGTCGTTCACCACCCGCCCTGGACGCGCTGCCATGACAACGATCCTGTCGGAGAGATAGACTGATTCAAATACGGAGTGAGTCACGAAGATCACCGTCCAGCCGAATTTCTCCCAAAGATGGAGAAGATCATTGTTCAGCTTGAACCTTGTAATCTCATCGAGCGCCGCGAACGGCTCATCCATCAGCAGCAGCTTCGGACGCGTCACGAGAGCCCGGGCGATAGACACCCGCATTTTCATCCCGCCGGACAACTCCCTTGGGTAGGCATCTGCGAACTTATCGAGCCCCACCATCTCCAGCGCTTCGAGAACATCCTGCCGCGCCGCTGCCTTTGACACACCCTTCAACCGAAGGGGCAGCCAGACATTGTTGAAGACGGTTGCCCAGGGCATCAGCGTCGGTTCCTGGAACACGAAGCTGATCTCGGGCATCGCCTTGCCACTGGCGTCATGCCCGGACGTCGGCCATTCGATCGCTCCCGCGGTCGGATCGCCAAGACCGGCAATAATCCGCAGCACGGTCGATTTTCCGCACCCGGATGGGCCAAGCAAGCTGATGAACTCGCCCTGATGAATATCCATGGTCATATTCTGCAAGGCGGTTGTGCCGTTGGAAAAGACCTTTGAAATCCCTTTGAGAGTAACCAGGGGTTTCTTTAACGCGGATGCTGAGAGGTCGGCCGTAGCCGGATCTATTGTCACAAGAAAGCTCCGTTTTAGGCCAGGTGCCGGCCTCGGAGCAGCGCCGGAACGCTGGTCCGATGGCCCTGAGTGGCGGGGAAACCACCACACAGGGTCATGCTACAGTAGGATATGGAGAAGCTATGTCGGAACCCGAAGAAATTACTTCTTCAGGTCCATCCCGACACCCTTGCACACGAACTCGGTCGTGTAGACATCCGTGATATCGATGCCCGGCTTAACAACCCCGGCATCGACCATGGTATCATAAAAGCCCTTTTGCTTTTCATCGGTCATGCAGCCGATGCCTTTGTCGAGAGCCTCACCGGATTCGACAAGCCCGAATTCTTTCATCGTCTTGATCGAAAACGCGATCTGCGCGTCGGTGATTTCCGGATTGTCTTTCTTGATCAGCTCATTGGCCGCAGTGTTGTCGCCGTACATATAGTTGTACCAGCCCTCGATGGTGGCATCGACAAACCGCTGCGTCAGATCCTGGTGCTCAGCGACAAAGTCCTTACGGGCTTCGATCAGCGTTGAATAGGTTTCAAAACCGGCATCCGCCAAGAGGAATAGCTTCGGCTTGAAGCCACCTTCAGTCTCAATCGCGAACGGCTCTGAGGTAATGTACCCCTGCTGCGCGGACTGGCTATCGGCCAGGAACGGGCCCGGATTGAAGGTATAGGGTTTGTACTGCTCGTCACGGAACCCCTTGTAGGCTGACTTCATCCACTGGAAGTAAGAGGCGAAACCGTCCTTGCCCATGAAGATCGTCGGCAGCTTGGCAAGATCTTCGAATTTTTCCAGACCCTGATCCGGATGCGCAATAAGCACCTGCGGATCCTTCTGGAAAATAGCGGCGATCTCGATAACCGGGATATCTTCGGCAAGGGCGTTCAATGGCTGAAGCATATTGCCAGCCATATAGAAATCGATCTTCCCAGCCAGAAGAAGAGCACGGTTTGCCGCCTGCGGGCCGCCTTGAACGATCTCAACCTTGAGACCGTATTTTTCGTAGGTGCCATCGGCGACAGCCTGGTAGTAACCACCATGCTCTGCCTGGGCGAGCCAATTGGTGCCGAACTTGACCTCATCGAGGGCATAGGCACTCGTTGACGCCAAAATGGCAGCCATCGTGAAACCGATTTTCTGAAGTAAACGCATGCTGTCTAACCTCTCCTGTCGCTCCGACCGGACATCCTAAAAATTCTTAAGCCGGTACTGTGCTCTGCCGCTGTGCCTCCACAGGCCCTGGGAGCGGATCAGGCAATCATGCCCTGTAAAATTAGCAAACCCTGTGCCAGATCTCAAAAACACAGACAAAACCGGGCAAAAAACCCGGCCTGCCCGCAATGCTCCACAACCCCGACACTATCAGGGATAGACTCAGTAGAATTCCTAAGTCCAACAATGCACAAAAATTTGGCAACTCGGCAAGCTTAATGCTGCAAGCTTGGTCAGCCCCCAGGTTGCTGCCCGACCTAACGATCTCTACCTTTCAGGGCATCTTCAGTGCATTCAAGCGATTCTCAGGCATGATCAAATCTCTTACTCCGCCGGATATCCGGCCGCCGTTCGCCCGCTACAGCCATGGTGTGGAAGTTCCGGCAGGCCAGCGTATCGTCTTCACCTCGGGCCAGCTCGGAATAGCTGCCGACGACACAATCCCGGCGGATGTCGAAGGCCAGACCCGGCTATGTTTCGAAAACATAAAGGCAATT
>JBNKOQ010000353.1:0-3160 GCA_050294735.1 Roseibium sp.
CAGGAGCAGGATGGCAAGACCGATAACAAGAAAAATCATCCCTGTACCTCCCCGTCGGATGTTGTGTTCTCAACGGCTTCAGTTTTGGAGAAGCGGTCGATGAAACCGAACAGGCTGAGGCCATGGCGCAAGCCAAGAACGATAAAGCCGCCGAGGGGGGCCACGTAGATCCATCCCATCGGGATATCCAACGTGGGACTGCGCTGGCCTGTTCCCAGAACGAATACGACAAGGCGCCAGGACAGCAGGATGAGATAGGCCGAAAACAGCAGGCCGACCAGATCGATCAGCTTCAACACGATCCAGCGGAGGCGGACCGGCATGGCATTCCGCAAGGTGTCGATGCCCACATGACGGCCGCGCTCCAAAGCCAGGCCGAGCGCACCGAAAACAAGAAAAATGTTCATCAACCGGACAGCTTCTTCAATCCAGGCAAAATCGCTGGAGAGGGTGCCGCCGATTTCGCGCAGGACAACATTCAGGAAGAACAGTACGACCATCATCAGGAAGACAGTCACGAGGAATACACGTTCCGCCGTCCTCAATATCTTAAGTGGTGTCATAGGGTGGTCCTGACTGCTGCCGGGCATATGGCCGGAAATAAAACCGGCGGCGGATACAGAATCCGCCGCCGCACACAAGAACTATGCTTACTGGCCGGTGACCTCAGCATAAGCCTTTTCGTAGGCTGCGATAATTGCAGCACCTTCGTCTCCTGCGCGCTCAAGATAAGCGTCACGGGCCGGAGCATACATCAGATCGCGCATTTTGGCTTTTTCGTCAGCCGAGAGTTCGCGGATATCGATGCCGCTCTCCTTGATTGCCTCAAGCGCGGCTGCGACCGCTGCGGCCTTGTGGGCACGCAAGTCCGGAACGACTTCATTGAAGGCGGTCACGATCACCTGACGGTATTCCTCAGGCAGGCTCTGCCACCAGGCCGGGTTGAACAGCACAACGTCTTCCATGGCGCCATGAGCCGACAGCACCAGGTGCTTCTGCACTTCGTAGAACTTCATGCGCTGGATTGTGTCGAGAGGGTTTTCTTCGCCATCGACAAGGCCGGTTTGCAGAGCGGTGTAGAGTTCACCGAACGGCAGCGGAATTGCCGACGCGCCAAGCGCATTGAACTGTTCGACAAGGATTTTGGAATCCATCACCCGGAATTTCTGCCCGGTGAAGTCGTCAATCGAAGTCAATGGCTTGTTAGAGGTAAAGTTCTTGCGGCCATTCGGCCAAAGAGCCACGCCGGTTACGCCGCGGGAGTCGAATGTCTTCAGCAGGGCTTCCCCGAATGGGCCTTCGCGCAGCTTGGCGGCGGCATCTTCGTCGTCCGGCAGAAGGAAGGGGATGTCGAGAACGGATACGGCCGGGTCGAACCCGCCAAGGAAAGCAGCCGGTGAGACCGTCGCCTGAATGACGCCAAGCTGTACGCCTTCTGTCATTTCGCGCTGGTTGCCGAGCTGGCCTTGCGGGAAAATCTCGAATTCAACGGCGCCATTGGTGCGTTCGGCAACAAGCGCGCCGACTTTCTCAAGGAAGATGTGGCGGGATTGCTGGGCCGATTCCAAATGACCAATCTTGGCGACATAATCCGCGGCATTAGCTGGCAAGGCGGAAAGAACGGCAAGGCTGGCAATTGCGGCCAAAGTGTTTCTGATAGACTGCTTGGGAAATCTCATGTTTCCTCCGGGCTCTGGGTGAAGGTGATGGCTGAAGCTACAGCCGTTAAAATCCACGAGTCAATAATAATCTCAAAAATGAGATTTTTTATGACGGCGTATCAATATTGTGATAATGTTCTCGCAATTAGAGTTTGCATCCGTAGTGCAAACTCCTGACCAGACCGAGCGGCCATAAAGCAAGGGCTAATCAAGCAGTGAATATCCTCCCCAATCATACTGATGTTGGCAGTGGTGCTGATGAGGGCATCAACTATGGGGATATTGGCGCAAGGCTGAACGCGTTTCGCATGGGCCGGAATATACCGCCGGAGGTGCTGGCCGAAAAGCTCGGCATCTCGCGTGCTGCTCTTTACCGGGTGGAAAAGGGCGAAATCCGTAAGCTCGACACTTTGACGAGTATTGCCCGGGTTCTCGGAATCTCGCTTCCCAACCTTCTTGGCGTCGGCGTTGAGTATGTTGACAACGCCGTTACCTTTTTTGAACGCATGCGCCAGCTTGAACAAGACAGTGAGCAGATCATTGGCTTGTTTGGCCCGGTGTCCTATCTTCTGACGTCCGATGATTATGATGAAATGCTGCGGCAGGTTTTTCAGGATCTGGAAGCCGGTTCCGGTGAAGGCGATGGGGAAACCTCTCAGCAGATTGCCCGGTTACTCGATATTCTGCGGCAGCGGAAGGAAGCTTTCAGGAAACGCCGGCAGCTGTTGGTCAGCTTGTTTACTTCTGCCGATCTTGAACGATTTCTCCGCCATGGAGTTGTTGCCGGTGGCGCGATGCCCAACGCATTGCAGCAGGACCGGCGAGCGATGGCCTGCCGTGAGGCGCGCCATATCAGCGCTATGTTGCGAAAGCAGCCGATCGGTGTCCAGATGGGCATCATTCTTCAGTCGACACCGGCAACAGGATTTCAGGTCTTCCGTCAACCGAGCCGGTCTGTCGTGGCAATAAGCCCGTTCCGTCTTGGAGAACAGCCGAACGTGCACGTTGGTGTCGGCATGATTACCTCGGCGCCTGAAGCCCTTTCGTTGCATGAGGAAATCGCGCGCAAACTATGGACCAAGTCTCTTAAAGGGGCGGATGCCGCAGATTACCTTGATGGCATGATTGAAAATTTCTGTGAGGCGTAAGCAGGCTTAAGAGGTTCGCCTGAGCTTTGTCCGTTTTAGACACCGATCCCGGCGGAAGTTTTTCCGCCGGGTGTTGCTTTTTGCAAGCTTTGGATGGGCTGGCCGTATCAGTTGGAAGGTGTCCAGAGGCGCTTGAGATCGAAGGCATGGATATCCTTGAGAAGCTCGACGAAACCCTCTGCCGCATGATCCAATGATTTCTTCCCTTTTTCGGCGGCGGCGTTCGCGGCGTTGCCAAGCGCGCCTTTTGCGCCGAGGTCCTGTGCCTTCCAGCCAAACTGCTGCGGTCCATGGCCGCGCAGATATTTGAACTCCTTCATGAAGTCCTGCTGCGCCGACTTGAAGTCTTCG
>JBNKOQ010000354.1:0-3144 GCA_050294735.1 Roseibium sp.
CTTCCTGCGGACTTGCGCCTTGTATCTGCACATATTCGTTCAAACCATTCACACCAAATTTATGAGTCCGGACCCTAACCCTTTGCGCGGCGGACGGGGCCGCGCCGGGGCGGAGTGAGTGACGGTATCTTGCCCCGCCCCTTTCTTCGCCAAGCGCATTGGCTGCATCCTTGCTTAACTTCGACGTCGGCCGTTTCGAGGAACCGGCGGCACGTTCGTCATCACCTGCGATGGCACAGCGGTCTGGGACCGCACCACCGATGGCGGCTTCCTCGAGGCGAAAATCCTCAAACAGCGCATCCGCGACCTGGTCTGGCCGGACATGGACTTGGGCCATTCGGACAAGAAAGCAGGCAAGGAATAACCCACAGGCATGATGCCCCAATACAACCTGCATTGTCTTCGCAGCTGAAACTGACTACTCCGTAGTGTGAGGAGTATGAGATGGTTCAAGCTGTTCTCTATCACAAGATCGATAGCATCTACGATGACATAACCGGGGAACAATACCATTTCCCGAAGATGTACCTCGGTCGTATGAACCAAACGATAGGAGACTGGATCGTCTACTACGGTCCGATTCCAAAACAAAAAGGTCGATTTTATTCTGGCATCGCCAAGGTGAAGGCAATTGAGGCCGACACATCTCGACCTGACCATTATTACGCCTATCTAGATGGTTATCTCGATTTCGACAGGCTGGTCGAATACACTGAAAATGGCGGTTACGAAAAGCGGATGATCTTATCTGACGGTCGCATAAACGGGGGATTGACAGTCAACGCTGTGCGACACCTTGAACCATCCGAATTTCAGGCGATTTTAAATGCCGGACTGGGCAATCCGGATGAATGGCCTGACAGATTGGACCCGGCCTTAAACATCGAGGAACCTTTGGAACCAGGTTTCGGCGAAACTCCTCAGGCTCCTTTTGACGGTCCTGATTTTAACCGGCCAATCATCCCCCAGCTTTTAAATCGTCCGTTTCGAGATGCCAAATTCCGCCAACACATCCGCAAGATCTATGATCGCACTTGTGCGTTTACGGGACTGCGTCTCATTAACGGTGGTGGACGTCCCGAAGTTGAAGCGGCGCACATCATTCCTGTCGAGAAGGGAGGAACGGATTCCATTCAAAACGGCATAGCCTTGTCTGGAACGGTGCATTGGATGTTCGACCGTGGCCTTTTAACTTTAGCGGATGATTACAGCATCCTGCCATCCAGACATCTCAACTACGACGTCTCTCATCTATTGCATCGGGACATGAAAGCCCGCGTGCCAAACCCATCTCACTTGCGGCCCCACCCACATTATCTTGGCTGGCATCGAGAGAATGTTTTCAAGCAATGACCTTGCCGCCCCTTATAGCGGGATCATACCGGCATCTGTCATGCCCCACAAAGACGAGCTGTCCAGCACTTGCACGTTTGAGAAAAGACTCTCGACGCCGTTGCGCCCCACCGCAGTGATGGCATAGCGATGATTTTCACGGCCGGAGACGCCATAATCGGCGATGGTCGCCCGCTGCTCGGTCTGCGGCCATTTGTTGAGCCGGTGTATCGCAATCGGATGCGGTCCGTCATAAAAGGCTTTGTAAACGTTGAACCCTTGAATCCGTCCAATATGCTCCGGCGGATAGACCCATCCGAGAAAAACCGAATTGTCCCGGTCTGTTAACGGGTTACCGCGATTGTAGCGCGCCTCGACGATGAGCGGGTGTGGCGGGATGTAGGTGTCAGTCCTCGGCAGACAGAACAACTGCTCGCTTTCGCCAATCTCAGCTGCCCAGCGCTCCCCGGCGGCCAGAGTATGCGCCAGAACTCGTTCCGTTGGTGTCTCACGATAGACGTCAATCAAAAGCGGTGACGTGTTGTGGATGCTCAGATGCCCACTCTTGCCGCCCGTCTTGATCGTCAGCCGGGAGAATTTGTCAAAATGCATGTCAGATCCGGCGGCGATATTAATCACCGCCGGATCCTCAGCCTGAGCGTAATCAAAGTGCCCAATAATAAGAGAGGATGAGCCTGCCGGGTTCGCGATTTCAAGCCTCGCATCCTGCAGCGCTGTCAGCACATCAGACATAGCTCCCCCATTTGCCGGTTCTACACGCTCTCTTGCGCCCTGCTGCTCACAGGCAGATCAAGGAAAGCAAGCGTTGGGTCGTGCTCAAGCACGAAGCGGTGCATGCCAACGGGAATGACAATCAGCCGCTGACCGACATCGAGGTCATAGGACGAACTGGCACCGGGGCCCGGATTAACAATCTGCTGCTGTTGGGTCACCCCATTGCCGAGCAGTTTGGTCACCTCATAAAAGCAGCTGTAGTTGGTGTTGTTGGTCAGCCGCACAGGCGGATCGACATGAATCTGGCGGAACCACATAGTCATGAACTGGAAGTTGTCGATCCTCTGCTGCCCGCCTGGTGGAATATTGAGCTGGCTGGTGATCGGACTGCCGCCTGGTCCCATGCCCCAGTCGATCCAGGACCCGAGAAGATGGTTGCCTGGATCACAGTTGCGGACCGTCAGGCTGTTATGCTGCATGCGCCGGACATCCGCCAGGCGGCCAAGCGCGTCCAGATCGAATCCGCTTGGGTCTCCCCGCTTCAGGACCGAGTGAAGATCTATCTCATCTATAGTTGCTTTGACTTCTTCCTGCATGGTCTCCTCCTATCGCTGTACGGGGATTACGAGGATGCGCTCATCCTCTCCCAAAGTTAGCGTGCGGGATCTGAGTGGCATCACAGCCCGTAAACGGGCTGCTTTCTGCTCGGCTCCCACTCGGTAAAGATCAATCCGGACGGTTCGGTTCCGGCTTTCGATGGAGATGCGCGGCGCCCCGCCTTCCAAAGACGACAGGATCACGACAAATGCCTCTGAGACGCTAAAATCAGAGCCCTTTTCCAAGTATCCTCTCTGGCTTTTTCCGGGAAACTCAGCTTGCCAGGCGACGCTATCGCCGCCGAGGCAAGTGATCGACAAATCCGTCATACCACTCTCCCTTTACAACCTGTATAAGAAGAATATCCAAACCACACCAAGCCGCGTTGATCAGGATCAATCAATGCATAAAATGGCGTATCCCAGGGTTCGGACCCTAAAGACCCGGCAACCTGTGCGTTTTGATGCCCTTCCCTCCTAG
>JBNKOQ010000355.1:0-3127 GCA_050294735.1 Roseibium sp.
CCTCGCCGAGTTTCTGTCTCTCAAGGGCAAGATGGACGGAGCCAACAAGAAGGCAGGAACCGTTCAGGACTACATGGCGGCGACCGCCAGCTGGAGGACGGATCTCTACGCAACACCGGGCACCTTGATGACCCATGCCCAGTCGATCCAGCTGATCAAATCCCTCGGCGGCAAGTTCACACCTGAGCTGAAAGTCCCAGAGGTCGAGATGCCATTCGACGGTTTCTCGCGGGAAGACTACGCGCAAAAAATGATCGACGAGTACAAGGCCGCGGGCATTCCGCCGGAAGACGTCTGGCCGCAATCCTTCGACCTTCAGGACATCCGTTACTGGATCGAGAATGAGCCGGAGTTCGGCCGCCAGGCTGTTTATCTGGATGGGCGTTATGGCAAGGGCGGGGTCGATCCGGAGGATCCCGCAACATTCCAGCCCTCGATGGCAGAGCTCAAGGACATGGGGCTGAACTATCTGGCACCGCCAATCTGGATGCTTTTGACGCTCAACGATCAAGGGTCAATCGTTCCGTCCGCCTATGCCCTTGCAGCAAAGGAAGCCGGCTTGAAGCTGATCACCTGGACACTGGAACGCTCAGGGCCACTCACCTCCGGCGGCGGTTGGTATTACCAGACGGTCAGCGATGCGATCGACAGCGATGGAAAGATGTACGAAGTTCTCAACGTCCTTTCAGAAGACGTTGGCGTTGTTGGTGTTTTCTCTGACTGGCCAGCAACGGTAACTTACTATGCAAACTGCATGGGGAAGTAAGCCGCAGGACTGAAAACGCCAGCTTTCCGGTCTGCCCGGTTTGCTGGTGGTTCCAAAGCCCGTTCAGCGCGCCTGATCCAGGATCCGCTTGCACTCAAGCAGCTCGAACAGTGTGGATTGCAGGCGGCGGACATCGTCTTTGGTCATGGCCGAAGACGAGTCCGCTGCCTGAACGCCCTCCTTTTCAGAGCGAAAGCGATTCATGAAACGCAGGGAGCCGGATGATTTCTCCGGAGCCTTGCTATCATCGTCTTCGGGCAGGACATCGCGTGGCGTGGGGGGCGTGTCGGCAGGCACAGCCGACGTTTCTTCAGCCGGAGCGGCCTGCGGCGGCTGCGAGATGATTTGAGGCACCGCAGCGGGCACAGGGATCGCATCCTCCCGCCAGATCTGCATCACGAAGCGCTGGCCCTGTTCCTTCAGGATCTTCTGAACGCCCTTGATCGTATAGCCTTCGCCATAAAGCAGATGGCGAATTCCCCGAAGTAACTCAACATCATCGGGACGATAGTAGCGCCGTCCGCCACCACGCTTCAGCGGCTTGATCTGGGTAAACCGCGTCTCCCAGAAACGCAGCACATGCTGAGGCAGATCCAGATCCTCCGCAACTTCGCTGATGGTCCGGAACGCATCCGGGCTTTTATCCTGAAAGCTCATGCTGGGCGTCTTGATCTAAATCCGGCTGCTAGGCCATTTGTATCGTTCAGGACATCTGTCCCGTCAGGGAATCATTGATACGCTGTTTCAGCACGTTACTCGGCTTAAACACCATGACACGCCGCGGGGAAATGGGCACTTCTTCACCGGTTTTCGGGTTTCGTCCAATCCGTTCGCCTTTCGATCGCACAACGAAAGACCCGAAAGACGACAACTTGACCGATTCACCTGTCAACAGACATTCCGAGATCTCAGAGAGGACTCGTTCGACCAATTCTGACGATTCCGTACGGGACAAACCCACCTTTTGGTAAACTGCCTCGCACAAATCGGCACGCGTAATAGTTTTGCTGCCCATAACCACTCCCCGGCAAAGCCACGATCTGGCTGATTTTACTATAGAACTTTATATATCCGGGTACGGTATTGCGTCACGTTAACCCGGTCAACAGGTCTTCGTCGGATCAGTCAAAATAACATTTAGTTCTTTTGGCGGAGTTTTAGCTCACCACCGCAAGAGCACCGAACCCCAGGTAAAGCCACCACCCATAGCTTCCAGAAGAACAATATCGCCCTTCTTCACCCGGCCGTCGCGAACTGCTGTGTCCAATGCCAAGGGGATAGACGCGGCCGATGTGTTGCCGTGATCCTGAACGGTTACAACGACTTTTTCCGGCGCTATTCCAAGTTTCCTGACACTCGCATCGATAATCCGCTTGTTCGCCTGATGGGGAATAAACCAGGTCAGGTCGTCCGAAGTGATGCCCGTTGCCTCATAAGCAGCCTCTATCACGTCGGTAATCATGCCGACCGCATGTTTGAAGACCTCACGGCCCTCCATGCGCAGATGCCCCGTCGTTTGGGTCAGGGATGGCCCGCCATCGACGTAGAGCTTTTCCTTATGCTCGCCGTCAGATCGAAGATGCGAGGTCAGAATACCGCGATCGGCCGTGGTTCCCTCGCCTTCACCCGCTTCAAGAACCACAGCGCCAGCACCGTCGCCAAACAGGACACAGGTGGTCCGGTCGTCCCAGTCCAGAATACGCGAGAAGGTTTCCGCCCCGATCACCAGGGCACGCTTGGCCATGCCGGTGCGCAGATAAGCATCTGCGGTCGACAGCGCATAAACGAACCCGGAACAGACCGCGTGCACGTCAAAGGCAAATCCGTGATGGATGCCAAGGCCTTTTTGCACCGTCACCGCACTGGCCGGAAAGGTGTTATCCGGTGTCGCGGTTGCCAGAATGATCAGATCGATATCCTGCGCGTCCACGCCGGCGTTTTCCAGCGCAGCCTTGGCCGCATTCAACGCGAGGTCGGAAGTTACTTCCCCCTCGGCTGCTATATGCCTCTGCTTGATCCCGGTACGCTGAACGATCCATTCGTCCGAGGTATCAACCATTTGCGCGAGGTCGTCATTGGTCAGGCATTTGGCTGGCAGATAGCTGCCGGAACCAAGGACGATCGAACGAATTACGCTCACAAATCACCTTCCGGGGTAGACGCGGCATCGGCGAAGCGGCCGCGATGATAATGCACAAGATCCTGAGCGATCTTGTCGGTCAGACCGTTGCGGACCATGTCATAGGCCAAATCTATGGCTGCTGCATAGCCTTCCGCATACGCTCCAACGTGACGTTTGATGACAATGCCATTGAGGCCAAGAAAAACGCCGCCATTGACCTTGCGGGGATCCATCTTCTC
>JBNKOQ010000356.1:0-3108 GCA_050294735.1 Roseibium sp.
GAGGGCGCACACAAAGGCGTCCAACTCCTGCGGCACGTGCACCGGGCTGGTCGAACAGCTGATGCAGGTGACCCTCGGCGATGCCTATAACCCCGCCGCGATCCAGCCCATGTGCGGCTGCACCCATCTGGGGCATGACGAGGTCCGGCATCTGATCAAGGCGAAGGAGCTGAAGTCGATCCCGCAGGTCATGCAGGAACTGGAGTGGACGTCCTCGGGCGGCTGCGCCAAATGCCGCCCGGCGCTGAACTATTACCTCGTGGCCGACTGGCCCGATGAATACGCCGACGATTATCAGTCCCGGTTCATCAACGAGCGTGTGCACGCCAACATCCAGAAAGACGGCACTTACTCCGTCGTTCCGCGCATGTGGGGCGGCATGACCTCGTCCAAGGAACTCAGGGCGATTGCCGATGTGGTCGACAAGTTTGACATCCCGGCGGTGAAATGCACCGGCGGCCAGCGCATCGACATGCTGGGCATCAAGAAGGAAGACCTTCCTGCCGTCTGGGCGGATCTCGGCAAGGCGGGCTTTGTCTCCGGACAGGCCTATGCCAAGGGCCTGAGAACGGTGAAGACCTGCGTCGGAACCGACTGGTGCCGCTTCGGCACACAGGATTCCACCGGCCTCGGCATCCGCCTGGAAAGGTTCATGTGGGGATCCTGGACCCCGGCAAAGCTGAAGATGGCGGTCTCCGGCTGCCCACGTAATTGCGCCGAAGCCACCTGCAAGGACATCGGTATCATCTGTGTCGACAGCGGCTTCGAGATCCATTTTGCGGGCGCCGCCGGTCTCGACATCAAGGGCACCGAGGTTCTGGGAACGGTCAGGACCGAGGACGAGGCGCTGGAGCATGTGGTGGCGCTTGCCCAGATGTACCGCGAGCAGGGCCATTATCTGGAGCGGATCTACAAATGGGCCAAGCGCATTGGTCTTGACGAGATCCGCCGCCAGATCATGGACGACGCGGATAAGCGCAAGGCCTATTTCGACGCCTTTGTCTTCTCCCAGAAATTCGCCCAGGTCGACCCATGGTCAGAACGTGTGTCCGGCAAGGACAAGCACGAGTTCAACCCCATGGCGACCCTTTCCATGGAGGCTGCAGAATGAATGTGATCGTGAAGGACTGGGTCGCCATCGGCGAGCTGGCCGATATCCCGCGCGAGGGTGCTCGCGTCGTCAAAACCGATGCCGGGTGTATCGCGGTTTTCCGAACAGCAACAGACGAGGTCTATGCGCTCGATGACCGCTGCCCCCACAAGGACGGCCCGCTCAGCAACGGCATCGTGCACGGCTCTTCGGTCACATGCCCTTTGCACAACTGGGTCTTCGACCTTGCGACCGGTCTGGCCCAAGGCGCTGACGAGGGAGCCGTGGCGACAACAGCTGCGAAGGTCGAGGACGGCAAGGTGCTGCTGTCGGCCAGTGCGCTCCAGGCGGGAGCATAGCGAATACGAACAAGCGTGCCGCTCGGCAACAAGGCCTAAAGGCCGGAGAGGCGGCACAGCGTTTGAGGGAACGCCCGGAGGGCACACAGAGAGCCACCGGGGCAACCGGGAATTCAGAGGGGTATTGAAATGTCATATGTGACACCACAGGAATTCGCCACCAAGATGATCGATGCGGGCGAGTCGAAAATATTCATGGCCACCAAGGACACCTTGATCCGGGCCTATATGGCGGGTGCCATCCTGGCCCTTGCCGCCGCCTTCTCCGTGACTATCGCGGTCAACACCGGCAATTTTCTGGTGGCTTCGGTTCTCTTCCCGGTTGGCTTCTGCATGCTCTATCTGCTGGGGTTCGATCTCCTGACCGGCGTCTTCACGCTGGCCCCTCTGGCGGTTATCGCGAAACGCCCGGGCTGCACCTGGGGTGGTGTGTTCCGCAACTGGGGACTTGTCTTCTGCGGTAACTTTGCCGGTGCGCTGACGACCGCCGTTTTCATGGCAGTCATCTTCACCATGGGCTTCAGCCAGGAGCCGAATGCAGTCGGTCAGAAGATCGGCAAGATCGGTGAACTGCGGACGCTGGGCTATGCCGCGGCTGGCTGGGCCGGTCTGCTGACCGTCTTCATCCGCGCAGTAATGTGTAACTGGATGGTCTCCACCGGCGTCGTTGCCGCCATGATGTCCAGCTCCGTCTCCGGCAAGATCATGGCCATGTGGATGCCGATCCTGGTGTTCTTCTACCTCGGCTTCGAGCATTCCATCGTGAACATGTTCCTGTTCCCGTCCGGCATCATGCTCGGTGGTAACTTCACCTGGTTTGATTACTTTGCCTACAACGAAATCCCGGTTGTGCTGGGGAATGTTGTCGGGGGCCTGACCTTTGTCGGCGGAATGATCTACGCCACCCATTACAAGACATCGCCGAAGCGCAACGCCGGTTATGAAACCAGCAAAATTGCGGCTCCGGCTGAGTAAACCCTGATCAAGGCCGGTCCCGCTGTAATGGCGGGGCCGTTCTCAAAAGGATGTCTTCCGTGCTCATGCAAGTTCCCAAAGCCAAGCTGTCTGTAGCGACCGGCCAGTATTCGACGGCCGGCGTGAAAGAGCAAAATCAGGACTTCCACGGCTGCGTGGTGCCTGAGGGGCAATCGCTTGTGCTCAAAGGGGCTGCGCTTGCTCTCGCCGATGGCATCTCCTCCAGTGAGGTCAGCGCGGTCGCAGCGGAAACCGCGGTCAAATATTTCCTCACGGATTACTACTGCACTTCGGATGCCTGGTCCGCCAAAACAGCCGGGCTGCGCGTGATTTCTTCCTGCAATTCCTGGCTTCACGCGCAAAATACGCCAGGTGAGAGCATGGACAGAGGGCATGTCTGCACCTTTGACGCGGTCGTCTTCAAAGGGCGGCAGGCCCATCTCTTTCATGTCGGCGATGCACGTATCTGGCGCGTGACCGGGGAAACACTGGAGCAGCTGACGATTGATCACCGGATGAGGGTGTCATCCACGGAAAGCTATCTCGGGCGGGCTCTGGGGCTCGGGCACACGCTGGATATCGATTACCACGCTGTTGATCTGTCACCAGGCGATGTTTTCATCCTGACGACCGACGGCGTTCATGAGTTTATCCCGCCCAAAGAGATCGCCACCCGGCTTTCCG
>JBNKOQ010000357.1:0-3088 GCA_050294735.1 Roseibium sp.
GACGCGGATGAATTCGCGCCGACGAATCGGCTTGAGCCAATCGAAATCGGCACGCAGTTGCAGCGGTCGTGGCAATACATCGCTCACACCCTGGCAGCGCAGCACGAAGGGCCGAACCATCAGCAGGAACACCAGGAAGGTGGAGACCGGATTGCCGGGCAGGCCCAGAACCCTGGTTCGGCCAAGACGCCCCGCCATGAGCGGCTTGCCGGGCCGCATCGCGATCCGCCAGAAAGCAAGGTCCATACCTTCGGCACCCAAAACATCCTGAACCAGATCGTGATCGCCGACAGAGGCTCCGCCGAGCGTGACCAGAATGTCCGCATCGGCCTCTATCGCCTTGCGGACGAAACCAGCCATGATCTCAGGATCGTCAGGGGAAATCCCAAGATCCAGCGCGACCCCGCCACAATCTTCGACCAGGGCAGCAACACCCGCATGATTGGAGGCGATGATCTGATCCGGACCTGGATCCATTCCCGGGCGTACCAATTCGTCGCCAGTGGCGAGAATGGCAACCACTGGCCGTTTTCGCACCGGAATTTCGGCATGGTTCATCGCGGCCGTAAGGGCAATGTCCCGGTAGGACAGCCGTTTGCCGGCATTGATCAGGACATCGCCCGTGTTGAAATCCAGCCCGGCAGGGCGAACGTAAAGGCCTTTGGCAGGGGAGGCCTGCGCTGTCACCAGATCACCGTCGCGGGTGGTGTCCTCCTGTATGAGGATGGTGTCGGCGCCCTCTGGAAGCGGGGCTCCCGTGAATATCCGCACTGCCTGACCCGGAGCCAGGGTTCCGGGGAAGCCGTGCCCCGCAGGAGCTTCTCCAATGACCTTCAAGGTAGCCGGGGCGGTTGCCACATCATCGGATCTCACAGCGTAGCCGTCCATCGCCGATGCGGCGAACGGTGGCTGGGTTCTCGTTGCCGCAAGATCGGCCGCAAGAACCCGCCCGTTTGCCTGATCGAGAGAAACCATGTCCGTGGGGCTTAGCCCGACGCCCTCAAGCAGTCGTGCCAGCGCTTCGGAAACGGGCATGAGAGGTCTTGTGGTCATGAGACGTCAGGTTCCACCATTGCCGCCATCGGCAATGGTCCAGTGACCAGATTTACCGCCGGCTTTTTCCAGCAGCCGAATATCACCGATGACCATGCCCCGGTCGACAGCTTTTGCCATATCGTAAACGGTCAGACAGGCAACCGAACAGGCGGTCAGCGCTTCCATCTCCACACCTGTTTGGCCACTCACCTTGGTGGTGGCAGTAACCCGCAACCCGGGCAGGCTGTCGTCGGGGTCGATCTCGACGGTCACCTTGGAAAGAGCGAGCGGATGGCAGAGGGGAATCAGCTCGTGTGTTTTCTTGGCGGCCATGATCCCGGCGATGCGGGCTGTCGCAATAACATCGCCCTTCTTGGCGTTACCGGAGACGATCAACTGCAGCGTATCCGGCCTCATGATGACCGTACCCTCCGCAATTGCGATGCGTGCCGTCACCGCCTTCTCGGAGACATCCACCATATGCGCGGCGCCGGAGGCATCGATGTGGGTCAGCTTCGGATCGGTTTCCGCCATGTTGGATCCTATTCAGCCGCGTCGGCGGCACGGCGGCTCAGGAGCGCGCGGGTCGCTTCTGCGACATTTTCCTGCCGCATCAAGCTTTCCCCGATCAGGAAGGTGGAAATCCCTATCTTGGACATGCGGGTCAGATCGGCTGGGGTAAACAGGCCCGACTCGCCGACGGTGATACGATCGGAAGGAACAAACGGAGCGAGCTCTTCGCTCGTTTCCAATTTCGTTTCGAAAGTCTTCAAATTGCGGTTGTTGATACCGAGCAGAGGGGACCGGAGCTTCAAAGCCCGGTCCAGCTCTTCCCGGTCGTGAACTTCTAGCAGAACATCCATGCCGAGCTCGAAAGCAGTATCTTCAAGGGCCTTGGCGGTGTCGTCGTCGACAGCGGCCAGGATAATAAGGATGCAATCGGCGCCCCAGGCGCGGGCTTCATGGACCTGATAGGTGTCGAACAGGAAGTCCTTCCGCAGCGCCGGCAAGGAGACCGCATCGCGCGCGTCGTTCAAATAGGATGGTTTGCCTTGAAACGACGGGGTGTCCGTCAAGACCGACAAGCATGCAGCGCCGCCGGCCTCATAAGCCCGGGCGAGAGCAGGCGGATCAAAATCCTCCCGGATCAGCCCTTTCGACGGGCTGGCCTTCTTGATTTCGGCGATCAACGCATAATCACCGGTCTGAAGCTTCGCCTCGATTGCTTTCTGGAACCCACGCGGCTTTGAAATATCGGCGATGACCGCGCTCAGGTCGCGCAAAGGCACAAGAGCCTTGGCGGCGTCAATTTCAGCGCGTTTGTACTCTTCAATCTTCTTCAGGATATCAGCCATTGCAAATCTATCCGTTTGAGGTGGCAACGAGCCGCTCGAGCCGGTCGGCGGCCGACCCGCTGTCGATGGACTGGGCGGCCATGGCGACACCATCGGTCAGGCTTTCGCATTTTCCGGCCACCAGAAGCGCTGCCGCTGCATTGAACAACACCACATCCCGGTAGGCGTTTTGCTTGCCGGCCAGGACCTCTCGAAGGGCGCGGGCATTCTCCGAGGGCTCACCGCCCTTCAGATCCTCAATTGCGGCAACCGACAAACCAGCATCTGCGGGATTGATGTCGAAAGTGCGGATGACCCCATCCTTGAGTTCTGCCACATGGGTCGGGCCGGTTGTTGTGATCTCGTCCATGCCGTCGGAGCCATGCACCACCCAGACATGACTGGACCCAAGGGCTCTCAGCACTTCGGCAATGGGTTCAACCCAGTCGCGGTCATAAACGCCGACCAGTTGTTTCGTGACGCCAGCGGGATTTGACAGCGGTCCCAGCAGATTGAAGATTGTCCGTGTGCCCAGTTCAACCCGGGTCGGACCGACATGTTTCATTGCCGCATGGTGCAGGGGGGCGAACATGAAGCCAATGCCGGCTTTCTGTATGCATTCGGCAATTTTCTCAGGGCCGATGTCAATGTTGACACCAAGCTGAGCCAGCGCTTCAGCCGCTCCGGACTTCGAAGACAGCGAGCGGTTACCGTGCTTT
>JBNKOQ010000358.1:0-3065 GCA_050294735.1 Roseibium sp.
GGGCAACCACATCCCCCATGGCGTAGTTGCGCACATGCCCCATGTGGATCCGGCCGGATGGATAAGGGAACATCTCCAGGACGTAGTATTTTTCCCGTTCATCTTCGTTCGATGTGACGAAGACGTCTTTTTCGTTCCAGACCTTTTGCCAGCGTGCTTCGACTTCGCGGGCGTTGTACCGTTCCGTTGCCATTAAATTTGCCGTTTCATGAGGCGCCATTGAGTGACGCTTATAGTGTTGAGATGTTTGCGGACTGTCACCAGAAATCCGCCGTGGGGTCAACATGAATGCGGGAAAATGTCGCCATTTTCGATGTTCGCACGGCAATGCTTGCAATTTGACCGGTGTCGACCTTATCACGAGCAGTCTTCAAGACGGGTTTGGCAAGACGCGAGGAACATCGAAATGGCTGAAACGGCAACGGAGCGACTGAACCAGGTTCTTTCCGATATTCGTTCTGCGGAACAGGACAATGGCAGGACCGAAGGGAGTGCGACCCTTGTTGCGGTGTCCAAGACCTTCCCGGCGGAAGAGATCCTGCCTGTCCTGCAGGCCGGCCAGCGTGTCTTTGGGGAAAATCGCGTCCAGGAAGCGATGGCAAAATGGCCGGGCCTGCGGGAGGAGTTCGATGGTATTGAGCTGCACCTGATTGGCCCGCTCCAGTCGAACAAGGCCAAGGAAGCCGTGGCCACTTTCGATGTTGTTCACACCATTGACCGTGAAAAGATCGCCAGGGCGCTGAAGGACGAGATGACCAAGCAGGACCGTGACTTGCCGTGTTTCATACAGGTGAATACCGGTGAAGAGCCGCAAAAAGCCGGCATTGCCCCTCGGGATCTGGACAGTTTCGTAACTTTGTGCCGGGACGGGGTCGGGCTGAATGTGATTGGGCTCATGTGCATTCCGCCAGTGGATGAAGCGCCGGGACCGCATTTTGCCCTCTTGCAGAAAATGGCTGCGCGCAACGGCCTGTCCCAACTCTCCATGGGGATGTCGTCGGATTACGAAATTGCTCTTGGCTTCGGTGCCACCCATGTCCGTGTTGGCTCAGCGATCTTCGGGCATCGGGATTATCCGGCCTGAGCCTTACCTCTGGATTGTATTTTGTTGATTGACAACTTTTGATCTTATTTCGGTCAGATATGGCCAAAAATGACCGGCATGTGGCTGTGCTTTGATTTGGAACCGGATCCGGTCCAGAGAAAGTCACAACACTTCCTTTGCCCGGCCATTGGAGCGGCTTGATCCAACGGCAGGTTTGCGTCGTTCCGGTTCGCGGGGCCATCCGGCCTTGAGGGTACGCGGAACATAAAACCAAACTGAAACGTGGAGATTCTACAATGTCCAAACGTCTTACAGCTGCTGTGCTCTTTGGTGCTCTTACCGCTTCGACAGCTGGTTATGCCCAAGGGCTGTCCTTCCAGGAGATTGATGGAGACCAGGACGGCTTCCTGACCTACGATGAGGTTCTGGCTGCTGTTCCCACGATCACCCCGGACGTTTTCAAGGCAATCGATACCGATCAGGATGCCCTGTTGAACCCGGATGAGTTCAGCTCGCTGCAGCTTTAATGCAAAAGCTCCCACCGGCAGATTTCTGCCGGTGGGAGCTTTGCTGTTTTATAAAAGACCGGATCGTGAGTTCTTACTCACTCCAGAAGTCAGGTGTTAGAATGATCAGGCCGGCGATGATTTCGAGACGGCCGAGGATCATCTGGATCGCCAGCAGCCATTTGGCCGCATCGGGTAGGGATTGAAAGGTCCCCGATGGCCCGATGATGGGGCCAACGCCAGGGCCAACGTTGGCAAGCGCCGTGATCGATCCGCTGAATGCGGTCAGAAGGTCAAGCCCAAGGCAGGCATAGGCGAGACTGAACAGGGCGAAGGTTCCGGCGTAAAGAACCGCGAAAATCAGAACACCCTCGATAACAGAGGCGCTGACCGGTTTTCCGTCATACCGGGGCGGCACGATCCGGCGCGGGTGAACCATGCGCCGCAGCAGAGACAGAATGAAGCTCAGCAGCAGCACCACCCGGAACATCTTGAACCCGCCAGCCGTTGATCCGCTACATCCGCCGAGAAAGGTCAACAGGAAGAAGACGGCGACGACAAATGTGCCCCATTGCAAATAGTCGTCCGCCGCATACCCGGTTGTCGTGACAACGGAGACAACGTGAAATACGGCGAGAGTGAACACATGAAACGGCGAGCCGTCCTGGATCCAGCGCTGGGTGAGAAAAATGACGAAACTCGAAATCGCGACGACAATGAGCAGGAAGACAATTTGCTGCCGGTCGTCCGATGGCTTGCGTTCGATGCTGCGGATCAAAAATAGAAAGGGAACGCTGGATGTCAGCATGAAGATGATGGACACCCAGTAGACCGCCGTTCCATTGAACTGGCCAAACGAACTGTCGGAGGTTGAGTAGCCGCCGGTGGAAACAGTGGTCATGGCGTGATTGACCGCCTGAAAGAGGCTCATTCCGCACATGACATAGAGCAGCATGCAGGCGATGGTCAGCCCGCCGTACAGCGTTAGAAGACGGACCAGAAACGGTTCGATGCGGCCATAGGGTTTGGTCGCGTTTTCCGAAGATTCCAAGGCAAACAGCTGGCTTCCACCAACCCGCAGACCTGGCAGTAACCAAATTCCGATGACCACGATACCGATGCCGCCAATCCACTGCAGCAGAGAACGCCACAGGAGAATCCCGGGCGGCATGTGGTCCAGCCCGGTCAATATGGTCGAACCGGTGGTGGTTAACCCCGAAGCCGCCTCGAAAAACGCATCGGTGAAACTGATGCCAAGACCGCTGCCATAAAGGGGCAGCGCGCTGGCGGCTGTGAATGTGAACCAGGCGGCATTGACGAACAGGAAAGTTTCGCGCCGGCGCAAGTTCAGGTCGCGCCCGGACAAGGCAGCGGTTGTCAGCGCGCCAATGCAGCCGAGAAACAGAGCCGATATGGAGAACACGATCCAATCCGGATTCCGAGCAATCAGATCGGCACTTGCCGGTATCAGCATGAAGGCGGCAATCAGAATGAGAAGCCTGCCAATAGGAAGC
>JBNKOQ010000359.1:0-3016 GCA_050294735.1 Roseibium sp.
GTCCCGGTCTGGCCTTGTGCGTGCCCGCCGGGAGGGGCGCTCCATTGTCTATCAGGCAGACCTGACGGCGGTTCAAAATCTTGTCGCCTATCTGCTGAATGATTGCTGCGGCGGCAAGCCGGAGCTGTGTCTGCCGCTGGCTGGACTGCTGTCCTGCACCCCCGAACCCGATTGATGTCTCTTCCCGCTCAGGAGTTTTGAACCATGGCCGCGGCCGAACCTTCCCCGCTTGGCGTTTTCGAGCGCTATCTCTCCCTGTGGGTGGCCCTTTGCATTGCCGCCGGCGTCGCGCTGGGGCTTGCCGTCCCGGGGCTGTTTTCCGCGATTGCGGCGCTGGAATACGCCAGCGTCAATCTGGTCGTCGCCGTGTTCATCTGGGTGATGATCTATCCGATGATGGTCAACGTCGATTTCGCCTCGCTGAAGGACGTCGGCAAGAAGCCGAAGGGGCTGTGCATCACGCTGGTGGTCAACTGGCTGATCAAGCCCTTCACCATGGCTGCCCTCGGCATTTTGTTCTTTCAGGTCGTCTTCGCCGGCATTGTCGATCCGCAGGACGCCAAGGAATATATCGCGGGCATGATCCTGCTGGGGGTCGCGCCTTGCACCGCCATGGTGTTCGTCTGGAGCCAGCTGGTGCGGGGCGACGCCAATTACACGCTGGTGCAGGTGTCGATCAACGATATCGTCATGGTCTTCGCCTTCGCACCGATTACCGCATTGCTGCTCGGCGTGACGGATATCATCGTGCCCTGGGAGACCTTGCTGCTGTCGGTGATCCTCTATGTGATCATTCCGCTGGCGGCAGGCTATGTAACCCGCAAGGCGCTGGACAAGACGGAGGATCATTCGCGGATCGCCGAGTTCACCGGCCGGGTCAAGCCGTTCTCCATCATGGGCCTGCTGGCGACGGTCGTCCTGCTGTTCGGGTTTCAGGCGCAGACCATTGTCGACAAGCCCCTGGTCATTGCCCTGATCGCGGTGCCGCTGCTGGTGCAGAGCTATGGCATCTTCGCTGTCGCCTATGGCTGGGCCTATCTCTGGCGGGTGCCGTTTTCGACGGCGGCTCCCGCGGCTCTGATCGGCACATCCAATTTCTTCGAGCTGGCGGTCGCCGTCGCGATCAGCCTGTTCGGGCTAAATTCTGGGGCCGCGTTGGCGACGGTTGTCGGCGTTCTGGTGGAGGTGCCGGTGATGCTGTCGCTCGTCGCCTTTGCCAATGGCACCCGGCACCGCTTCGCCTCCTGAACTGCTGCGAAGGCGTGGCCCGGAGACCTACCGGGCCGCGGCCATATAGACGCTGCCGCCCAGCAGGCAGGCGCCGCTGGTATAGCTGACCCGCCGTGCCGCCAAACGGCTCTTGAGCAGGTCTCTGGCCCGGCTGGCGAGCAGCGCGTAGATGCCCAAAAACACCACGACAACAACCGTAGACGTTACCGCCATAATCGCGATCTGGGCCTGCATGCCGCGTTCCGGATCGATGAACTGGGTCAGAAACGCCATGTAAAAGACGATGGCTTTGGGGTTCAGGATTGCGGTGATTGTCCCGGCCCAGAAACTTTTCCACGTGGAGGCCTGTGCTCCTGTCATGTCATCGGAGGGCATTCCGGTGGAGCCTCTTGCCTCGAGGATCTGACGGCAGCCGAGAGAGGCCAGATAGAGAACGCCGGCCCATTTCATGATCTGAAACGCTGCGGCGGAAGCGGCGAGCAGCGCTCCAACGCCAGCAAAAGACAGTCCTATCAGCACGATACCGCCGATCGCGTCGCCAAAAATGCACATCAGGGCGGCAGTGCGCCCCTTGGTGATGGCCTGACTGACAATCAGCAGCACACTGGGGCCGGGAATCAGCGTCAGGATGATCGAGGCTGCGGTAAAGGCGAGCCAGGTCTGGAAGGACATGAAGCGGCTTTCTGAACGGGATATCGGCCTGAGGGCGCGCGCAGGATGGGGACAGCAGCTCACATTACCGGCGCGCGCAGGCCGCCGCAACCCGCGCCCGGCGAGGACTGTCTCAGGCCGACCAGCTGATATCGGAGATGAGGGCGATTGCCTGACCGCGCAGATGCTGCATCAAGTCCTCCGCCTTTTGCGCCGCGGTTTTCTCATCCCCCGCTTCAATGGCCTGCATCAGTTCCAGATGGGCTGCCGCGGAGGCGTTCAGGTCGCTGCACCCCAGATAACGGAACCAGAAACGCCGGCTCAGGGTCTGAAGTGGTGCCACGGCCTTGGCCGCGAAGGGATTGCAGGCGGCCTTCGAGACGATCTCATCGAATTCTTTGTCCAGGCGCAGGAAAACCGGAATGTCTCCGGCTGAGGCGGCGGCGCGCATCTGACCGGCGCAAGCATTCAGCGCCCGGCGGTCTTCAGGTCCCGCGAGCCGCGCCGAGGCGCCTGCCAGCAGCACTTCGAGGGCATGACGGGCCTCAACGACCCTGATGAAGTCGCCCGGATTGATGTCGGCGACGACAATGCCGAGACGCGGCCGCACAGTGAGAAGGCCCTCCCGGCTCAATCTCTGAAGCGCCTCACGCACCGGTGTGCGGCCCATGTTCAGTTCCGCCGTTAGGCGTTTTTCCGTGATTGCCTCTCCCGGTTTCAGCTTCAGGGTGACAATGTCCTCTTCCAGCCGCCTGTAGGCCAGCTGGGCCAGGCTTTCCGCTTCATCAGTCATGGTGTCCGTTCGGTCTCCGGATCTGTCGCAAGGTGGTCGGCAGGAATCATATCCTGTTCGATTGAGCCTAATGTATCATTAATATATCAGATGTTGACAAAGGAAAAGCCGGGGCGCAGTCTTCCGGAAATAGAACAGGCAAGTGTGAGGCAGAGTGATGTGGCAAGGCGTTTTTCCGGCGGTAACAACCAAGTTCACCGAGGCTGACGAACTGGACGTCAAGGAGATGGAGCGCTGCTTCGGTCTCCAGATGGACGCCGGTTGCGATGGCATCATCGTGTGCGGGTCGCTCGGAGAGGCCATGGCGCTGGAGCCGGAGGAAAAGCTGGAGATCCTGCGCAT
>JBNKOQ010000360.1:0-2995 GCA_050294735.1 Roseibium sp.
TTCGGCAAGCTCGACAATTTCGCGCTGCTCTCGATCCCGATGTTCATCATCATGGGCGCGGCCATCGCGTCCACCCGGGCGGGCGCCGATCTTTATGAAGCACTGGACCGCTGGCTGACCCGGGTGCCGGGGGGCCTGGTGATCTCGAACCTTGGCGCCTGTGCACTCTTCGCGGCGATGTCCGGGTCCAGCCCGGCGACTTGCGCCGCCATCGGCAAGATGGGCATTCCGGAGATGACGAAGCGGGGGTATCCGAATGAGATCGCCGCGGGGTCGATTGCCGCCGGTGGCACATTGGGCATTCTGATCCCGCCGTCGATCACCATGATTGTTTATGGCATTGCCACGGAAACCTCCATCGGGCGGCTGTTTCTTGCCGGTCTCGTGCCGGGCTTTATGCTGACAGCCTTGTTCATGGCATGGACGATCTACGATTGCCGCCGCCGGGGGATCGGTCTCTCCGCCCTGACCGAGCGTTTCACCATGAAAGAACGCTTCCAGGCGCTGCCGCGGGTTCTGCCGTTTCTGACGATTATTATCGGCATTCTCTATGTGCTCTATGGCGGTGTCGCCACACCTTCCGAAGCAGCGGGTGTGGGCGCGCTTTTCTGCATTGTCCTGGTGGTTGTGATCTATCGCATGTGGAGTGTCACCAAAGTCACGGCGATGTTCCGCGATACTTTGAAAGAGAGCGTCATGATCATGATGATCATTGGCGCATCCGAGTTGTTTTCCTACACCCTGTCATCGCTTTTCATCACACAGTCGATTGCCGAGTGGATCGGGGCGCTGGACGTGAACCGCTGGGTGCTGATGGGGATCATCAATCTCTTCCTGCTGTTCGCCGGTTTCTTCTTGCCGCCGGTGGCTGTTATTCTCATGACGGCACCGATCCTGCTGCCGATTATCCTGCAGGCCGGGTTCGACCCTTACTGGTTCGCTGTTGTTTTGACGATCAATATGGAAATCGGTCTGATCACACCGCCTGTTGGGCTGAATCTCTACGTGATCAACGGGATTGCGCCGAAGATCACTCTGGGTGAAATTCTGCGTGGGTCGATCCCATATGTCTTGTGTATGGTTGCAGGGATCGTACTTCTATGTCTCGTTCCGGGTATCGCAACCTGGCTTCCGGAAACGATGATGGGCAGAGCTTTATGAACACCAGCTTTTTCGGCGAACTCCTGACGTCCATTACCGAGCAGGGCAGAGCATTGCTCGATGCCCGGCGCGGGCGTGAAGGGGAGATGCCGCTCGGCGATCTCTGCGAGGCACTGTTGTCCGGGCGTGGCGAGGCGTCCGGCGTGGCGCTCGCAGGAGAGGTTCTGGCCAGTTACCAGCAACTGGACAGTCAGCAGAAATTGAGCTTCTTCATGTCTTTGCGTGACCGCTTCGGGCCGGATTTGATATCTGTGCGCGAAATAGCGGCAGCTCTCAACGACAATCCGGAGGACTTGGGTCTGCTCAGACAGCTCCACTCGGTCTCCGAGCCACGCCGGCAAGAGTTGATCCGGCGTTTGAATCTGGCCCCTGGCGGCACCAAGGCTCTTGTTGCCATGCGCTCGGATCTGCTTGCGCATTTGTCTGATCACCCGGACCTCAGGGACGTCGACCGCGATTTTGAACACCTCTTCTCGTCGTGGTTCAACCGGGGCTTCCTGGTGATGCGGCGGATCGACTGGCAGACACCGGCGAATATCCTGGAAAAGATCATCGAATATGAAGCGGTGCATGAGATTCAGGGCTGGGACGACTTGCGTCGGCGGATCGGTCTTGAGGACCGGCGGCTCTATGCCTTTTTCCATCCGGCCCTGGTCGACGATCTGCTGATTTTCGTCGAGGTGGCGCTGACCCGTGACATTCCAGGTGCGATCGCGCCCATCCTGGCGGAAGAACGCGCGGAAATCACGGCGGAGGAAGCCAATACCGCCGTCTTTTATTCCATCTCCAATTGCCAGAAAGGGTTGCGCGGGATTTCCTTTGGCAACTTCCTGATCAAGCAGGTCGTTGAGGAATTGCGCCGGGAGTTGCCATCCCTCAAGACCTTCGTAACCCTGTCTCCGGTTCCGGGCTTTTCCCGCTGGCTGTCCCGTGCGCTGGACCCTGAGACCGGGATTGCGGCACCTCTGGTCGATAAGGACCTGATTGCGGAGCTTTCGCGCTCTGACTGGCCTCAGGACATGGAAACTTCTAAAAAGCTGGAAGCCGCCCTGCCGGGCCTTTGCGCTTATTATCTGACACGGGAGAAAGACCGGAAGGGCCGTCTTCTGGATCCGGTTGCACGGTTTCATATCGGCAATGGCGCCCGGCTCGAACGGATCAACTGGCAAGGCGACCTGTCGCCCAACGGCCTTGCTCAGGCCCATGGGATTATGGTCAATTACCTTTATGATTTGAAATACATAGAACGAAATCACGAATCCTACGCGGCGAATGGCGCGGTGGCTGCGAGTTCCGCAGTCACCAAACTGGCAAAAGCCGTGCCCGAACCCAAACAATTGATGTCCGCGAGCTGACGATGACCAACCATCTTTTCTCTGAAATCCGCGCCAACATGCCAGATCAGGCTAAACCTTTCCTGCATCTTCTGGACGGGTCCGTCCTGACCTACGGCGATGTGCTCGAGTGGACGGCCCGTTACGCCAACGCCTTGGTTGATTTGGGTGTGGCGCCGGGAGACAGGGTCGCTGTTCAGGTAGAAAAGACGCCGGATGCCCTGATGCTCTATCTGGCGACCGTACGGGCCGGAGGCGTCTTCCTGCCGCTGAACACAGCTTATACGCCTGCGGAAATCGATTATTTCGTGACCGACGCAGAGCCGGCGGTGTTCGTTTGCGATCCGTCCCGGGCAGATGCCCTGGGCGCGACAGCGAAGAAGGTCGGTGCAAGCCTGCAAACGCTTGATGCCGAGTTGTCCCAATTGACCAACGACTACAGGCTGCGCGCCGACCGGGCACACGCGACATTCGTCAACCGTGCAACCCATTCGCTGATC
>JBNKOQ010000361.1:0-2980 GCA_050294735.1 Roseibium sp.
AAGGTGCCGTGCGACAAGGTCTCTATCTTAAGGGGGGGGAACGGGTTGACGGGGAATGAGCATTTTGAACTCCGCTGGATGTTAGAACTTTATCCCTTGTGAGGGCGAGGCTTGTAATATAGTGAACGATTGGCATTTTATCGTTCGCAAAACATGTTTTGGAGTTCGGAAAGGTGGCTGGAGAAACGCCGAATATTTTCGCAGGGAGGCTGGATCGTCTCTCGTCGCTGATTGAACGGTTCCGGGTTCATGCAACGATTGTGTGTCCGGATGAGCTTGCAGAGGCCCAATCCAATTTCTCCGTCTTCAGGATGTCCTCAGGGGCTTTACGTCTGGTGTTTTCGCCGCGGCGGCCCTCGGAAGATTGGTCAAGAGGGGGAGCTGAAACCGGTGAGAAGCCAGTGGTCACTGCCCGGATTGAGATTTCTGGTGCCGGAGAGCGGCTCATCCTTGCTCTGCCGAACAGTATTTCTGTTGATCTTGCGGAAGTTCCGGACCTCAGGAATGTGGTGGAGCCTTTGGTTGATGAAATAACCCAGCCCCGATGCGGCGGTCAGGCGGTCTTCCATCGCTTGTGTGAAATTGTCGTGATCAGGCTGTTGCGCCACTCCATTGAGCATGGGGGGGCAGACGTCGGGCTCCTGGCAGGCTTATCCCATCCGCGTTTGGCCCGCGCACTGGTTGGAGTTCATGAGAAACCTGGAAACACCTGGAACCTGGAGGCGCTGGCCGGTGAAGCAGGTATGTCACGCACACAGTTTGCCGTGACGTTCAAGGAAGTGCTTGGCCTGACGCCTGGGGCCTACTTATCTAATTGGCGGCTGGAACTTGCCCGGACCGAGCTTGAAGCTGGAACACAAGTGAAGACAGTCGCCCGAATGTGCGGGTTTTCGTCTGCTGCTGCATTCTCTCGTGCTTTCGCTAAGCAGTATGGCTATGCACCCAAGCTGGAGCGCAAAAGGCTGGCCTGACGGATCTGAGGGCTGAAGCGGCGATGGCTATCGCGTGTCGACCGCTTTCTCCATGGCGTAGAGCTCATCCGCAATATCTTCGGCGCGGCGGGAAAACAGGGCGCCGGCATCGCGCAAACCCATATTGTAAAAGGTATTCCCAAGAGGGCCAATCAGGCGGTCGAGCAGGAATCCGGCATCCATGTTGCCCATTTCCTGATCCAGTTCATCCTCTGAGAACTGCTGGATGATGCGGATTAGCCGCTCACGCTCTTCTTTCGAAAGTTCCAGCTCTGCCATTGGTGTTCCCCTGACTTCATTCGCCTTCAACCGGGGTGCCGAAGACAACGATTAAGGCACAAAAAATTGCAAGCAGGAGAAACCCGGCTGCTTTTCCGGTCTGCCTGCTGCTGACCGCACTCATGGTCGCAACGATGCACTGCATGGCATAATAAAGCGCGAAACAGCGGGAGGCGAGGGCGATCAAGGTGTAGATGTCGGTTTCCCAGGTCACCAAGGCTGCGATAACGGCAGTCAACGGAAAGGCATGCCGCAGCTGAATCTTGTTTGAACTGATGTTTCTGATGAGACCGCCGGCGCCCAATGTGTCGGCAATAGCGGCACTGGACTGGCTTGCCAGCGCACCAAATGTGATCATAAGCGGCAGCGCCGCTGAGATTGGTGCCAGCATGTCGACAATCGCCGCGACGCCATCAGCGCCGGTATCTATGCCGAACATGGGGATCATGGCGATGAAGAAGACAATGTAAATCGCCGCAGAGAGCAACTGGGCCTGCTTCATCGTCTTGACCCGGAGTTCAGGTGAGTAGGCGTCTCCCAGAAACCTGGAGGTCTCAAAGCCCTGAACCACGATCAAAAGCCCCAATAAAACCGGTAAGTTCCGGGTCTCGAAATGTCCCTGTACGATGCTGATCCCCCCATCGAAAACAAGCTGTACAGCGTTGGCGGCAAGAGCGACCAGGAGGCCGCCAATGATCGCAAGTTTGGTCGAGACGGTGTAGATCTCCAGCTTTTCTTCCGCACCGAAGCCCCGGAAGTAGCCCAGCAGTCCAATGATGAGGAGGCAAACCGTTACAACCAGTTTGATTACTGTTTCGTCCTGAATGCCGAAAGGTTTCAGGAGAAAGGTTGAAAACAGGGCCAGATAATAGGCGACGGAGATAAAATAGGCGAAAGCGAGTGCGGCGTGGGAGAGACGCTCGACGGAGGCAATGGGGCGGCCCGCACCGCCGTTGGTCAGTAATGGCTCAACGTTTAAAATGTTGTGCCTGATGGCCGCGCCAACCAGATAGGCCAGCAGCAAAAGACCGGCCATCAGACCAACGGCCCAATTGCCTGACAGGTCGCGCAGGATTGGAACCGATACCAGAAAACCGCTGCCGATAATGGAAGCAAGCGGTGTGGCAATTGCCCGCCATTGATCGGAACGCAAAAGCTTTGGACGCAACAACAGCCAGGCAAAGGCCGCTGCTGCGACGATAGCAAGACTGCCGATCATGTCTGATTACCTTTATGCGGTTACGACTGCTGAGATCAGGCTTTCGAACAGGAGGCGACCATCGGTGCCGGTATGCAGATCCTCCACCAGGTTCTCCGGGTGGGGCATCATGCCAAGGATGTTGCCCTTGCTGCTGATGACGCCGGCAATATCATTGATTGATCCGTTCGGATTGGTTCCGTTCGCATAACGGAAAACAACCTGGCCATTGTCTTCGACAGCCTTGAGTGTGTCCACGTCTGCGAAGTAGTTGCCGTCATGATGGGCCGTCGGGCATCGCCAGACCTGCCCTTTGGCGAAGGCATTGGAAAAGCGGGTGCTGTTGTTGACCGTTTCCAGAAGGACTTCCTTGCAGACAAACTTCAAGCCGGCGTTGCGCATCAGGGCGCCGGGCAGCAAGCCTGCCTCCGTGAGGATCTGGAAGCCGTTGCAAACCCCCATGGCATAGCCACCACGGTTGGCATGTTCGACAACCGCCTGACAGATGGGCGACTGGGCCGCGATGGCGCCA
>JBNKOQ010000362.1:0-2656 GCA_050294735.1 Roseibium sp.
TTCATCCATGGAGCCAGTGGCAATGCCCTGGATCAGGCTGCCGCCTTTCAGGAGCCGTTTTCTGGCCGTTATGATTTGCTGTTCATTGACCGGCCAGGTTTCGGGTATTCGGGCAGGGATATGTCCCGGCATGATGATCCGGGGGAACAGGCCCGCTCGATTGGCGGATTGCTCGACTGTCTTCAAATCAAAGGCTGTCTTGTCGTTGGTCATTCGCTGGGTGCGGCGGTGGCTGCTGCTTTGGCCATGCAGCGGCCGGATAAGGTGCAGGGTGTCCTGTTTCTCGCACCTGCGACACATCCGTGGCCTGGTGGTGTCAATTGGTACTACCGTCTTGCAGCCTTGCCGGTGCTTGGCCCGGTTTTTGCTGGACGGTCACTTTGCCGATCGCAGAGCGGCTGGCTCCAAAAGCAATCGAAGGTGTCTTCGCGCCAGAAACTGCTGCCGATGATTATGTCGAGCGGATCAAATTGCCGTTGTTGTTCCGCCCGGCGAGCTTTCGGGCCAATGCCTGTGATGTTGCCAATTTGAAAAGGCATCTCACCCGGCAGGCGCAAGACTACAGCTGCATTGAACAGCCGGCGGTGGTTGTTACCGGTACGAAGGATACGGTGGTCTGGCCGAGTATCCACAGCGATGGTCTTATCCGGGACTTACCGAATGCGCGATTGGTCGTTCTGGAGGGGGCTGGCCATATGCCTCATCACACGCGCACGGCCGAAGTCGTCCGGGAAATCGAGAGCCTGCTCACCGAGGTCTCAGGTGGGGACTTGGAGAATACGAAAACGCCGGAGTGTCTCTGACGGCGTCAATCATGGGTGTCCAGCGGCATCTGATATGCCGCTGGACAGCGCATTAGACGGCTTCGGCTGAGCCGGCCATGCCGAGGGCGTGAAGATAAAGGTCCAGAACAGCCTCCTGCTCCGCGCGTTCGCTCGCATTCTGTTTGCGCAAGCGCACCACCTGCCGCATGATCTTGACGTCAAAGCCGTTGCCCTTGGCTTCCGCGTAGACGTCCTTGATGTCATCGGAAATGACTTTTTTCTCTTCCTCGAGGCGTTCTATACGCTCAACGAAAGCGCGCAGCTGATCGCCGGCAACTCCACCCGGATCTGACATGGGAAAGCTTCTCCTTGTTGGATTTTTGTCGCTCGTTATGAGATCGGCATGTGCCGTGCCAGAGATGGCTGGCGAGGTCAAGCTGATTGAACCCGTTCACGCTTAATGTTCCGGTTTGTTCACTTCGAAGGCGGCTTTCTGGGCGTCCGTTGCGTCGGTCTGGTATTTTTCTTTCCATTCCGTGTAGGGCATGCCGTAGACGATTTCGCGCGATGTTTCCTTGTCGAGAGCGAGTCCCTGTTCCTCAGCGGCATCCTTGTACCAGTTCGACAGGCAATTTCTGCAAAAACCGGCCAGGTTCATCATATCGATGTTTTGGACGTCTGTTCTTCCTTGAAGGTGGGAAACCAGGCGGCGAAACACTGCGGCTTCCAGTTCTGTTTTCGTCTTCTCGTCCATGGTGCCTCTCAGTCTATATCTTGCGTCAGTCGCTGCGCGACGGATGATGGCAGATTTTCCGAAGATCGGGGCGCATCACCAAATCTTCAAGGATGGGCTGCAGCCGGTCCGCCCATTCCAGGACGCCTTTGTCATCGCTGATCAGATCCTGCCGGACTTCCAGAAGGGCATGAGCGAGGCCGCGCTTGGATGCGTGCCGGTACATTGTGTCGTTCTTCAAGGCGCCGTCGTAGGGCTCATTATCTCCAACGACAAGATCGCCCTGGTTCTGAAGCTGTTCAATGAACGGACGGACTGCGCGCTCATCACTGTCCCAGAGAATTCCTGCATGCCAGGGGCGGGGTGTTCCGCGCCAGACGGGTGTATAGCTGTGAATCGAAATGACGACTGGTGGAGAGGAGGTGCTCAGCATTTCGTCGAGTGTTGCGTCGATCAGGTCATGATATGGTTTGTGGAATTGCTCGATCCTGCGCTGACGTTCGGCGGCATCAATGCGGGCATTGCCTGGAACGACGGCGCCATCCGAAAGCCGCATGACAATGGTCGGGTCATCTTCTCCCCGATTGGGATCGATCAGAAGGCGGGAATAGGTCGTGAGCAGAGCCGGCGCATTCAGCCGTCGGGCCAGTTCGAGCGTTAATGGCCGCACACCGATGTCATAGCCTATGTGCCGTTCGAACTGTTCGGCGGGAAGACCCAGGTTGCCATAGGCTGGCGGAACGGTATTCCGGGCATGATCGCAGAGAAGAAGCAGTCCGCCTGATAGGTCGCCGGGGATGATTTCCGTCGGTTCAAAACCAAGCGTATCCGGCTGAGAAGCACTTGTCATAGGGTGATGCGGCAACTGTTTGGATCTTGAATTGGGTTTATGAGGCAACTGCCTCGTTGCCGTAGCATTAGCCCAACTGCAAAGTTGTACCAAGTCTTTCTATCTTTTTTACGGGCTTGGCGGGCGGGGGATATTTTTGCAAATAATTGACAAAATTCCGATTCTTTCCGGGGCTTGGCCAAACGGATGGGCGGGACCGCACCCGGAAACCTTTAAAGCATTGTGCTGCGCCGCCAGCTGAGAGGCAGAACATGATTGATGAACGACCGCACCAGGATCTATTGCGCTCCATGTTTGATGCGGCGGTTG
>JBNKOQ010000363.1:0-2628 GCA_050294735.1 Roseibium sp.
TTTCGGACAATATCTCGATTTCCGACCCGCCGCGTAAGTTCGGCCTGATCGACAAGAAAGCTCAGCGTCGCCGCGCCGAGGAGCTGTTGGCGCGTATCGGATGCGAGGACGTCAACCCGCTGAGCCGGGTCCGCGATCTGCCCCTGTCACGTCGCCAGATGGTCGAGATTGCCAAGGCGCTGGCCAAGGATCCGACGGTTCTTATCCTTGACGAGGCAACGTCAGCGCTGACGAGCCGCGATGTTGAAACCGTCTACGACCTGCTTGGCGATCTGAAGAACGAGGGTGTCGCTTCCCTCTTCATTTCCCACCGCATGCATGAGGTCGACCGGCTATGCGATACGTTGTCGGTCTTCCGCAACGGCAATCATGTCGACACCTTTGGCAAGGGAGAGCGCTCGCCTGGTGAGATTGTGCGCATGATGATCGGCAGGGACGTAGAGGCGCATTTCCCGCCCAAACCGGAACCGCGGGAAGCCCCCCCCTACTTCGAAATCGAGAACCTCTCCTGGGAAAACCGGCTCAAAGGTGTCAACCTCAATATCGGCAAGGGCGAGATCGTCGGCCTGGGCGGGCTTGATGGTCAGGGACAAAAAGAGTTGCTGCTTGCCCTCTTCGGCGTTTTGAGAGGCGTTGATGGAAAGGTAACGGCGGGTGCCAGCTCAGTCTCCCCCTCCTCGCCTCACGACGCCAAGACCGGAAAAACACGGATCGCGCTCGTCCCGGAAGACCGGAAAACGGAAGGCCTGATGCTGCCCATGTCGATCGCCGACAATCTGCTGGCATCTTCTTTCGACAAGGTTTCGACCGGTCCTTTCATCGACCGAGGCAAGGAACGCGCCGCTGTCGAAGATGGCATTCGCAAACTCCAGATCAAGATCAACAAGGCAACAGACGCCGTGGCGACCTTGTCTGGCGGCAACCAGCAGAAGGTGGTCATCGCAAAATGGCTGATGACCGAACCCGATGTCATCCTGCTCAATGACCCCACCCGGGGTATCGACGTCGGCACAAAACAGGAAATTTACAAACTGATGCGCGATCTCGCTGATGAGGGCAAGGCAATCCTCTTCTATTCGACGGATTATGCCGAACTGATCGGCTGTTGTGACCGGGTTGCCATCATGTATGGCGGCACAATCACAGCCGAGCTGACAGGCGATTCCATTGACGAAGAATCCATCGTCTCCGCCTCGTTGAACATCAATGCGCAGTCGGCGGCATGAGGACAAGAATGCAGAATTTCGCAAACGCACTGTCCACCAGCTTTCGCCAAAGCCGGGCCTTTTATGGCGCCCTGATGCTGCTGCTGGTCATCTATCTGGTCTACAATATCCTTCATCCGCGCGGCTTTTCATCGGCTGTGCTCGTCCAAAATGCCAACGAAACCGTCGCCATCGCATTTCTCGCCATGGCGCAAACCGTACCCGTGCTTCTGGGCGGTTTGGATCTGAGCGTTGGCGCTGTGATGACGCTGACCTCCTGCATAGCCTCCGAACTCGTTAGCGGCTCTCCCGCCGAAATCCTGTTTGGTATGTTCGTCACACTGCTCTCTGGCACGGCTTTCGGTCTGATGAACGGCATCATCGTCGTCTACGGGCGGTTGCAGCCGATCATCGTCACGCTGGCAACCGGTGCGATCGCAATCGGTCTGGCACTCTTCGTCCGTCCCCGTCCAGGCGGCGACATTGACGGAGATCTGAACTGGGCCGTCACCAACAGTCTCTGGGACTTTGTCGACACCTACCAATTGTTCGACCCGGACGCGAGCTGGTTTGCCCCGTTTGCCTGGATTCCCGTACCACTCATCATGTTGTTCGCCGTTGCCTTTCTGGTTTGGATACCGTTCCGCAAATCCGTCACCGGACGCACGGTCTATGCCATTGGTTCCGCGGAAGGCGCCGCCTATATGTCCGGCCTCCCGATCAACCGGGCCAAAATTGCGGCCTTTGCCTTGGCTGGTTTTTTCGCCGCATGTGGCGGCCTGTATTTGGCAATCCAGACATCCTCGGGCAACGCCGACGTGATGCAGGCAGGCGCTTACACGCTCAACTCCATTGCAGCGGTGGTCCTGGGCGGGACATCGCTGCTCGGTGGTGTCGGCGGTGCGATTGCCTCACTGGTGGGCGCATGCATCTTGCGCGTCATTTCCTTTTACTTCCGTATCGTCTCGATTGATCCACTCCTGCAGCCGCTGATCGAAGGCATCGTGCTGCTTGCGGCTGTGAGCCTTGGTGCCCTGCGCACTTTGCGGGTCAAGAACCGACTGGACCTCTTTCGTTAGGTGATGTGATGAACAGCTTCTTTTCCAAAATCCGGCCCGAGAACAAGCCGATTGTCATCGCCTCACTCTTCATCATAGTCATCCTGCTGATCGGGACAGGCTATACGCTGAGTACACAGGGCACGGCGCCGCTTCTGTCGCCGAACTATCTGTTGCAGCAGCTGCAGACCGGCTCGTTTCTGGGGATCGTCGCAGCAGGCATGATGATAGTTATTCTGCTTGGCCATATCGATCTTTCGGTGCCGTGGACATTGACCGCGGCGGCCATGATGGCGGCCAGTGTCGGCGGAGAGATGGCACTGCCGACCGGCATAGCGGTCGGGCTTGCCGTGGGGCTCGTCAAT
>JBNKOQ010000364.1:0-1924 GCA_050294735.1 Roseibium sp.
GAGATGGGAACAGCGTCACGCGGCAGGCAAACAGGTCAGTAACATCATCATGATGTCCGCTTTCTGGGGAGCGCGGCTGAAAGCCGTCAGCTCTCCAGAAGGGATCTCGCGGCAATGAACAGGCCAAGAACCAAAAGTCCGGTATAAAACAATCGCCGGAAGAGGCTTTCGGACAGTCTTTTGCGGATCGTCTGCCCAGCGAAGAAACCGATGAGAGCCGGCGCGGTCGCCCCCATCGAAGCCAGGCCCATATCGGCGGACATCAGATTGTTGCCGGACAGTGTCAGGCCGAGGGCGATCGTCGACCCGAGAAACAACATCCCCATTGCCTGAACGAATTGGTCCCGGCCAAGCCCAAGGCTTTGCAGGTACATCACACCGGGCACCGCATAAGACCCCACCATGCCCGTCATAATTCCGTTGACTGTCCCGAAGGCTCCGCCGACGAACCGCTCCCGGTCGGGCGATGTTGTCATTTGGACGCCTGAAAAGCCAAGCAGCGCATAGGCCATCAGCACCGCGCCGAGAAGGGCCGACATCAGCGACAGGTCCGCATCCCGAAGCACAAGCCCGCCGAGCCAGACTGTCCCGGTGGCGAGCAGCAGAAACAGCCAGATCCGGCTCGCAACTTCCTTAGCGTGTCCGCCGGTAAGGGCCTGCATGACGTTGGTCACAAATGTCGGCACCAGCATCAGCGCCATAGCCGTTGGCAGATCGGTAATGACTGTCATCGCCCCCAAGGCAACAGTGGGCAGCCCCAAACCGATCACCCCTTTCACAAATCCGGCGAGAAAAAAGACAGTAATGATAAGCGGGATGAGAATCGGATTTTCCATTCCCTCAATCTAACCGACAGACCCATACGAGCAAAAAATGTCGTGCCGCACTCGCTTTTTGGGTTTTTGACAACGGCAAGATCCTGCTACCGTTTTTCTCATGACGTCATCCACTCCCCAGACCAGTCTGCCCGTAATTTCCAACCCGTTCGCCCGGCGCCTTTTCATGCACAGGCACGGACTGGCATCGCCACCTCAGGGATCAGGCAAAGGCGACGACCTCCTGGAGGTCATCAACGGACTGGGATTTGTCCAGGTCGACAGCATCAACACGGTCGCCAGAGCCCACCACATGATTCTGGCCGCCCGGCGCCCCGCCTACCGCGAACAAAATCTGAAACCGCTGCTGGAAAAACACCGTCACCTCTTCGAGCACTGGACCCACGACGCCTCGATCATCCCGGCCCGCTTCTATCCGCACTGGAAGCTCAAGTTCACCCGGGATGCCGACCGCCTGAAAGCCCGCTGGCGCAACTGGCGGCGAGAGGGTTTTGAGGAGAAATTCGACAAGGTTCTGAGGCAAATCGAGGCTCATGGCCCGGTCACATCCGGCGATGTGGGAGAGGGTGAGGAACGCAAGAGCGGCGGCTGGTGGGACTGGCATCCGTCGAAGACCGCGCTGGAATACCTTTGGCGCTCCGGTCAGCTCGCCGTCAGCCGCCGCCAGGGATTTCAGAAGGTCTATGACTTAACGGAACGGGTTATTCCCGAGGCCCACCGATTGCCCGTATCCGATCCCGCTGAGACCATCGACTGGGCCTGCAGCGAAGCTCTTTCACGGCTCGGCTTTGCCTCCTCCGGCGAAATCGCCGCTTTCTTCGATCTGATAACGCCGCAGGAAGCAAAAGATTGGTGTGCCTCGGAACTCACCTCCGGCAGGATTACCGAGGTGCTGATCGCAAGCGGCAAGGATCACCCGCCACGCAAGGCCTATATCCGCCCGGATACGCTGGACGAGCTGGATATGCTTGCCCCTGCCCCGTCCCGCTTGCGCATTCTCTCACCCTTCGACCCAATGCTGAGAGACAGAAAGCGGGCGGAACGCCTGTTCGGCTTTCATTACCGCATTGAAGTTTTTGTGCCTGAGC
>JBNKOQ010000365.1:0-1708 GCA_050294735.1 Roseibium sp.
TCAGCCAATCAGGCCCTGCTTGCGGCAAAGGCCGGTGCGACCTTTATTTCGCCCTTCATCGGCCGCATCGACGACATGGGCATCGACGGCATGGAACTGATCGGCGAGATCCGGCAAATCTATGACAATTACGGCTTTACAACACGCATCCTCGCCGCCTCGATCCGGACGGTTAATCACGTCAAGCAGGCTGCGCTGATCGGCGCCGATGTGGCAACAATTCCGCCTGCCACCTTGCGTGCCCTGGTCAAGCATCCGCTGACCGACAAGGGCCTGGAAGCCTTCCTCGCCGATTGGGCAAAGACCGGTCAGAAAATCGCCTAAGGGTTTCCGGAAACCAGCATTTCAAACGGCCCGGTTCACCGGGCCGTTTTCGTTTGAGCACCAACGTCCTGCAGACGGGCGGCACTGCTGCTTTCGCTTGCCCTGCCCTTTGCCCTCACACGCCGCAAAGGCGCGATCGCCATCCGCGCCCATTCAGCAAACGGGAACAAATGGAGTTTCGCGATGTCATTCTCCGGCACGCCCTGCGCGCCGAGGGGAACATCGCACGGACCCGGCACACGGTAGGTGCCGAACAGCACATCCAGAAACGGAAATATATTGGCCAGATTCTTGCCGTAGGCCTGCGGCACATCGGCGTGATGCCAGCGGTGAAAGCGCGGCGAAGCGATAAGCAGACGGAAAGGGCCGTGGCCCCAGTCGAGATTGAGGTGCACATAGGCATTGTGCAGCCCGATCAGCACGCCGCCAGCGCCGATCACTCCGCTGGGAAACCCAAGCCAGCTCAACAGAACCACATAGGACAGCGCCATGATCAGCGCTTCGAGAAAGTGGATGCGGTAACCGGTCAGGCCGTTTACCTCCGGATCGGAATGATGGATTGCATGCACCGGCCACAGCCAGGACATATGCATCAGGCGATGATTCCAATAGTTGGCCAAATCGTAGCAAAAGACCGCAAACAGGGTGAGTAGCCACGGCGGCACACGATCCCAGGTCGCCGTGTCTATGCTCGGAATTCCGAGGGCGTCGTAACCGGACTGGGTGAGCTTCGTCAGAATGTAGACAAGCGGTGCGAAAATGGAGTTCACGAACAGAAAGGAAATGTTGACGCCGGCGCTTTTGACCAGGCGGCGCGGCCAGCTGAAACGGTATCCCCGCCGGTGCAGGTCGAAGAGAAAAACCAGACTGAGAAACGCCAGCACGGCCAGAACGCCTTTGTCCGTCCCCGTCTTGATCATGAGCATGAGAAGCAGGTCTTTTGCCTGGTGAATGTAATCAATCATCATGAAAATCCTGCTTCCAAAACCTTGGATCAGGAATAAGGCGTGCGGCTTAAGAAGGCGTAAAATCCGGCGGCCCGCTGTCAGTCTTGCACTCGGCACTATCCGGTGACATAAAGTCAGCAGGGCCCTCGGCGGGGCCCCCGGTCCGCGGAAAGACGTCTCACGCCGATGAGCCCGGGTGACTTCACCCAAATCACATGGATTCCCGCTCGATCCAGCCAGGCGGACACTGGACATCAGCGAGCTAGGAGTCACCATGAAAGATCTCGTGCGCACCGCGCAGGAGCTGCCACTGCTTAGTGACAGCGATATTGCCCTCCCGAAAAGGATCACCTCCATGAACCTTCTGGCCTTACATTTTGGAAGGGAACACGAAGACACTCCACTCCTTTGATCCCGAGCACCAGGCAGAATAATGC
>JBNKOQ010000366.1:0-1249 GCA_050294735.1 Roseibium sp.
CCCAATACACCATCTTGAGCATGTTGAACTTCTTCAGTAGTCACATGGTTGATCTTGCCATAGGTGTAGTTCTGCTGCCCTTGAGGTCGTGACTGGCTTCCTGCTCCAGTAGCGGACAGCTTGTTGGGACACTGTCGGACGAGATGACCATTCATGCCACACTTGAAACAAGGGCCCAAACCTTGACCTCCTTGGTTTTGTGCATTCTGCGTAGGTTGCGTTGTGGGGTGAGGTACTGGTTGTGGTTTCTGTCGTGGCTGCAGCTGCACATCTTGTTAGTTCATCTGCTGTGATGTTCGCTGCAATGGAGCACTTGGTCTCTGCATCTGGTACTGTGGCTGTTGCATCTGAAATTGGGGACGCTGCATCTGGATTGGCATCTGCGTGCGATTCATCTGCGGCGGCTTGAAAAACTGGTTAGGCTGCGAGAAGCGAGGCCTAACATTACTTCCAGAGGACTGTCCCGAGAATGGCACCTTCCTCTTGCCATCCTTCTCCATTTCTCTGAGCTTGTTTTCAACAATGATGGCCTTGTCGACCATGTGCTGGAAGTCAGCGTAGTCGGTGTTGAGCAGCTGGAATTGAATGTCATCATTCAACCCACTCAGGAACACGTCCTGCTTCTTCTCGTCGATGTTGATGTCGTCAGGGGCGTACCTTGACAACTGAATGAATGAGTTGAGGTACTCATTCACTGTCATGCCGCCCTGTTTCAGGTCGGCGAATTCCTTCCTCTTCAGTTTCATTGTGCCACGGGGCACGTAGTGAGTGCGGAAACAAGCGTTGAACTCGTTCCAGGTGATGGTGTCGACGTTTGCATGGGTGTGGCAATACGTCTCCCACCAGTTGGCTGCGGTCCCATAGAGTTGGTGTGCCGTGAAGAGAACCTTCTCACGATCTGTGCACTGGGCGATCACGAGTTTCTTCTCGACTCCCTTAAGCCAATCCTCTGTGTCCATGGGATCTTTGGCTTGAGAGAAGGTGGTGGGGCGAGTTCACAGGAACTCCGCCAAATGAGACTGGTGGGGTGGTGGAGGTGGGGGTGCTTGCTGCTGGTTGGGCTGCATATTATTGAGGGTCTACAACATTGCCTGCATCAGCTGGTTCTGGGTGTTGAGCAGCTGTTCAAGGTTAGCATTGTTGGTGTTGTTGTTGTTGTTGTGCTGGGTTGGCCATTGCACTGGTTGTTCCTTGTGTTCACCATCTGACGGTTTGGTAAAAAGGGAGAGTGAGATCCCACGTAACGAAC
>JBNKOQ010000367.1:0-1218 GCA_050294735.1 Roseibium sp.
GTTTCTCGATCATAGTTGGTTATTTCTGCCAACGGACCTGATGCAGGCTCGCTACCACTGTACAGGAGGCAACCTGTCAGAAACGGGCTGGCGGCAGCTTTGTCCGCGCTGCCGACCTTGCCGATTTACCTGGTTGAGCAGTTGCAAGGAATGTCTCCTTCGACTGGCCGCACCGCAGCGAAGTGGAACCGGACGAACGGCAGCTCAGAACCGAAACCGCCCGCGCCCGTACCTCATATGACAGCCCCCAAATAAACTTATCCCCGCCCCCCTGGGGCTGCCGTATACTGTGTCTTGTATCCGTTCACACGGAGCTCCGGCGGGCCGTCCGCCGGGGACGGGCGGATCGGGCGTGGGCTGGGGGAAAGAGGTAACGCATCCTTCCTGGCAGGTCCGGTGGTAGTAAACTTGGGGACCGTAGACCCAGGGGGGGTGGTGCGGCTGCGGAGGGCGCGTTGCGGGGGGAAACCCAAGCGCCTGTCCGTCAGCTGGACCCTGTGGCTGCCATGAGAAAAAGCCCGGGCGAGGCGCGACAGCTTTTGCCGAAGAAACACTTACAACAAGAAGCGCAGGCAAAGCCTGACGCGCCTTGCCACATCCCGTGTCTTCGGACCGGAAACAGACCCAAAACGCCGGTGGCACGCCACGCGGCGCTTTTGCTGCTGGACCTAGAGCACCAAGCCCCCGTCCGGCGGCCTCTCTCCACTCGCCCCTCTCCCCCCTTGCGGCGGAGATGCCGGTGAAACCGGTAGAGAGGGGGCGGCGCAACGGCTCCAACGCAAGCCGTTCATTGCCGGGAAGCCCCCCTCTGTCTCCTGACGGAGACATCTCCCCCGCAAGGGGGGAGAGACAACAAGCGGATTTGCCCCGGTTTTTCTCAAACTCTGCTTAACCGGACAGCGGTGGGCTCGACCATGGCATCCATGCCGTTTGCCCGCTTCAATCGACAGGTTCCCGGCCTGACGCCGGAGAGGCATGGATTGCCGGATCAAGTCCGACAATGGCGCAGGAGAGGTGCGTGTGAAGCGGTGCGGGGCGAGAGCTGGGGAGACGAACGGCGTTGCGGCAGACTCCCGTCTCCCCCCTTGCGGGGGAGATGCCGGCGGTTAGCCGGCAGAGGGGGGTGAAACGGCACGGCATAGTCGAGAGGTCTTGGAAATCCGGGAAATCCATCCCCCCTCTGTCTCCTGGCGGAGACATCTCCCCCGCAAGGGGGGA
>JBNKOQ010000368.1:0-1189 GCA_050294735.1 Roseibium sp.
GTTCGCGATGTCGATGTGTTCCTGTTCGATGAGCCGTTGTCAAACCTGGACGCAAAGCTGCGCGCGGACCTGAGGGTGGAGATCAAGCGGCTGCATCAGACGCTCAAGAATACCATGATCTATGTGACGCATGATCAGGTGGAGGCGATGACGCTTGCCGACCGGATCGCGATCATGAAGGGCGGTGTGATCATGCAGCTTGCGGCGCCAGGAGAAATCTACAACCGGCCGGCAAACAAGTACGTTGCCGACTTTATCGGGTCGCCTGCGATCAACTTCCTGGAAGGTCAGCTCGTAAATGAAGGCGGGCCGGTTGTGCATGCCTCTGGACTGACGCTTTCTCTGGAAAGATACAAGTTTTCTCAACCTGGTAAAACAGGACCGGTCTGGTTCGGCATTCGCCCTGAGCACGTCCTGACCGGCCAGCTTGCCAGCGGCATGCCGGTTCAGTTTGAGGCAAAAGCGGAACTTGTAGAGCCGATGGGGGCTCAGACACTGGTCTGGTCTTCGGTTCAGGGCACGCCGTTCCGGTTCCTGATGGATGGCCAGGAGAACGTGGCGGCCGGGGACACGCTCCTTGCCGGCTTCGACCCTGCCCGTGCCTCCGTTTTCGGCAAAGAAGACGAGTTGCGGCTGTAAGGTCTGGCCGCGCGCAGCTTCGGACTTTAAACGGTTACAAACCGTGGATGCTCCGTCGTCGCAGGATGGCTGAGGCCGACGGGCATGCTGTCGGCCTGAAGGGGGTGGCCCCGTGTATGGGAGGCTCTCAATTGGCAAGGGTTTGTTTAACATTTGCGGTCGCTGGGACATTACCAAATTGATTGCGGCCCTACCCACAGTTCGTAATATATCGAAGTAAACTCCGGGCTTGATCCATTTGCCATGAACCGTGGGCATGTGAGAATAGATTGGCTAAGGGAGCAGTGCGAATTTGGCCGTTGGGCGGTCTTTATCGCTCTGGCTGCCGTTTTCTGGTTTCCAGCCGCCAATCAGTGAGGGCCTCATTTGAATATGCAGCACGTGACGACAGAGGACGCGATTGATTCCATGCTTGCCGGGATCAAGGCGCCAAGCTTGCCGCTGGAACTCGTTCAGCGGCGGGCCGAGGCGGTTTACGGTCTCACCGGTGATTGGCGTCAATTGGGTGGGGAGCGGGAGCAGAATTTCCGACTGACCACGGCCGATGGCG
>JBNKOQ010000369.1:0-1068 GCA_050294735.1 Roseibium sp.
AATCTGGTGTTGTTCTATCTGAAATTTGGCTGACTCAAATAGAGGACTCCAACAGATTTCCAATGGGTATTTACTTGCCTTCATCTGATCAATGCTTCAGGTTCTATGACGTTTTGCACGACGACGGGTTTGCTGAAAACTACAATTCTGGATAGATTGCAGTGCTCAAAGAAAATAAATTCTGGGGCTGTTTGGGTGGGATTCTTCCCCAGAGTTGAATACCAAAAAGTTGGAAAACTCTCCCAGCTTTCCATCGGTTACTTATACAGCATCAACGGACTAACGGTTTAGAAGATACGGAATTTTGCGCATCGGTAAAACTGCTGAAAACTGAACTGGACAGCACAACAGTTGGAAGAAACAAAATTCCGGATATTAAGCAAATTGAAACTCCTGGATTGCCAAATACCATCTCCATATGTAGCCCTCTCTGCTTCTCAATGGTTCATTTCATAACTCCAAACGATTAGCGGATTACGAGTTACGACTGTCGGAAACTCGACCGGTTTGCTGAATCAGAATTCTGGGCAGACTAGACTTTTTGGTCTAAATCAGGATTTTGGCAAAAATTCGCCATGACCTTCCCAGAAACTTTAAATACCAAAGCTGCTGATAATGATCTCAGCTTTCCGCTGGTTACTCATATGGCCTATTCCGATGCACGGTTTGGTAGCTATGGGATTTTGAAGTCAAGACGATGTGCTGAAAACTTTCTGGACAGACAGTGCAGACCAGCGAACGATCAGGTTTTAAGAGCCGAAGATGCACGAAAATTGACGAGAGTTATTTACAAATTCTGTAGGCCACTGACTCAGCTTTCCAACGCCTACTCAAATGCACATTTCGGCAACCACAGCAGCGGTTACAGCTGTTTTAACACAGTCACGTGCGGAGTTCAGCGGATCGCCGTAAAACGGAATCGTAAACGATTCGGATTCGGACTTGATTTAGGACAAAGACGCGGTTGCAACTTTTAACTTGTTATTAAGCTTCTTGGTTCAGGTGACTTGATGCAATGCAACTCGACCTAACCGTCCTCACCAAAACAAAAGAAAACAACCCGCTATT
>JBNKOQ010000370.1:0-863 GCA_050294735.1 Roseibium sp.
AGGCGCGCTGCTCGTCCTCACGCCAGATCATCATGCAGCCGCCACCGGCCGGTCCGCTCATCCAGGGTTCGGCGACACCAATCGCGAATGATGTCGCAACGGCTGCATCAATCGCATCGCCGCCGGCTTCGAGAATTGCAGCCCCCGCCTCCGCGGCCTTGCGGTGCTGAGCGGCAACGATGCCCCCTGTCGTTGGGGACACACGCTTGCGGACGATCTGGGACGAAGAGAAGTTGCTCATGATGGCTCCGTTCAGGCGGCGCTGATGGACTGGCCATCCTCGCTTGCCCGGAACAAATGACAATCCACGTGGGACTGGCCAACCTTGATATGCGGCGGCCGTATCTCGGAGCAGATCCCGCTGGCCATCGCACACCGTGGATGGAAATGGCAGCCGGAGGGCGGTGAGATCGGATTGGGATAAGTCGCGCCAAGCTTTGTGTCGGGGATGGACAGCGATGGATCAGGGGTGAGAACCGACTCCAAAAGCGCACGGGTGTAGGGATGACGCGGCCCGGAGAAGATTTCTTCCGCCGGCGCTTCCTCGACCAGCTGACCGAGGTACATGACAGCGACACGGGTCGCCAGATGCTCGACCACCGCCAGGTTGTGGCTGATGAACAGATAGGTCAGCCCCAGCTCTCTCTGCAGCTCTTCCAAAAGGTTGATGATCTGCGCCTGGATCGAGACATCGAGCGCCGAGACCGCCTCGTCGCAGACGATCAGCTCGGGGTTCATCGCCAGGGCACGGGCAATTCCGACACGCTGACGCTGACCGCCCGACATCTCATGCGGGTAGAGGTCGGCAAACCGCGCCGGCAATCCGCAGATATCCAGCAGCCGGGAAACCTCTGCCTTGATCT
>JBNKOQ010000371.1:0-841 GCA_050294735.1 Roseibium sp.
AACTGCTGTTCATGTATATTGACCTTGGAATTTTCTGTAGTCTTGCTGAGCGTAGTCGCTCAAGCTTTGCTCTTGTTATTTTTCTGTGTGCAGGTGAGGAACTGCTTCCTCTTTTTGATGGTGCTGATGAGGGTGGTCAGTGGAAAGTCAGAATCGTTGCGGGTTGGACTCCGTACTGGGATCCTCAGACTTAGAGTGCCGTTGGATGAAATTCTCTTTTAGGGCAAAGAGAATGTTCTGACCGTTGAGAGAAATCACTTCCGCAAACTCTGATTTATCTCCTGAAGCATAATTTTGGCTTCAAAACTCTTTTGTATAATTAATGCATGAACTTAAGTTGTAATAACTTCTATTTGAATTTCAGTATATGGTATTGTACTTATGTGTGTTGATTGTGTTCTCGCTTCGCCGAGAATCGCTCAAGCTGATCCTGGTTGATGAAGTCCTCTCCGAGGTGGTTCTGTCACAGTTGGTATTAGAGTAAGGTTGAGGCAACACACTAGTACTTAAAAATCACAACTACACTTGATCGATGTGGATCGCCTAGCCCATATAAGGACTATAGTAGTCTCTTAAGGTGGCAAGCTAACTGTGTTTACATATTACAACTACAGAATTACGTCAATGAAGGTATGTTGTGGTTTTTGAGAGCGTTCGACTTATGTTGTTGTTCATGACCTTTTTTTGTTGTTTGTGGCTTTTGTAGAACTATTAGGAAATGTGTATGCTTCTTTTTTATTTTTGAATATTATTTTGTTGTTTATGCTTACGTGTAGGAATTTGTTAGTGAAAAGCCCACTAGGGGGATGATTTGAAAATCCCATTATATGAGGATGTTAGT
>JBNKOQ010000372.1:0-828 GCA_050294735.1 Roseibium sp.
TAAAAGGCCACCGAATCCGGACCGTGTTCGCGGATCGTTTGAACAAAATTCTGCGCCACCAGATCAAGCGCACTGTCCCAGGTGACGCGTTCACCCCTCACTTCGGGGAAAAGAAGCCTGCCGTCCATATCCACCGTTTCGCCCAAAGCGGAACCCTTGGAACAGAGCCTGCCAAAATTGGCCGGATGATCCGGGTCACCCTTTACGGTGACCGCACCATCCTCATGACGGGTAGCGATCACGCCGCAGCCGACGCCGCAATAGGGACAGGTGGTTTTGGTTTCGGTTGTCATGCATTTTGTCCGAATTGAAATCACCACCCCGATTACCGGGATGGCAGAAGGCAAAGCTGGCCTTATTCGGCCGCCACCAGTATTTCCTGCTGCAGGGCCATGAAGATCACCCCGTTTTCCACACGAAGCGGAAAGGTTTTCACAGACCCTTCGTCGGGTCCGCGAACCTCGCCGGTTTCAAGCGAAATCACCCAGTTATGCAGCGGGCAGGTGACCGAGGCGTCATGCACGATACCTTGGGAGAGCGGCCCCTTCTTGTGCGGGCACATATCTTCAATGGCGTGGACCACGTTGTCCTGTGTCCGAAACACAGCGATTTTGCCCTGCGGGGTCATGACACAGCGCGCGCCGCGAAGCGGGATGTCTTCGATATGACCGATTTCAAACCATTCCATCATCGTTCTCCTTATTCCGCTGCCTGTTTGAAATTGATGGCTGCCATGGGGCTGAACTCATGTTTGTCCTTGCCGGAAACGCGTTCCGACCAGGGGTCGACCTGTGCAAATTTCTGGCTGAAGACGAAGCGCTCGAAGTA
>JBNKOQ010000373.1:0-759 GCA_050294735.1 Roseibium sp.
GCGCTGTTACCATCGGGAACCATGGATGCAGCTTATGAAAAATGGTCTCCGAATTGGCATGGGCCTTATAGAATTGACCAAGTCCTATCCGGAAATGCATATATGCTTGAAGAGTTAGACGGTGTCAAGTTCCCAGTAGCTGCCAATGGTCAGCATCTCAAGAAGTATTTTCCCAGCATATGGGATGATGGACATTGAACAACCAATGATGCACAATAGGCTATACAGAGAAGGGGGCTGATACGTGGAATCAGCCAATCATTCAAAAAAATAAGAAAAAAGAAAAAAGAAGAAAAAGGAAAAAGAAAAAAACTCCAAGAGTCTCCTCAAATAAAAGGGGAAGTCAATATTTTGAGAGGAGAAAAACACTTCAACTTCAAAGATCCTTTTTGATGTGATTCCATTTCCTCCCCCTCCAGCATGCCATTTGAAAAACCCTTTCCAAATTCATTGAGAAAGTTTTCTTAACTCTTTTTGGACCATCCTTTAGCTTGGCAATATACATGACTTGAGTTGTACCCTTTCTCTTTACCCGTGAGCTCCACATATTTAGCCTTTAGAGGGTAGGATAAAAAGGAACATTTATTGAGCCGATGTGAGGAACCACATACCAAAAAGAGTGTCCGAGTGCCTAATGTCCGAGTGCCTAATTTTCAAAAAGAGGCTAAGTAGGAGAGACACGGACGAAAGGTTTCACCTTTCAACCGCCCAAGACAAGGTGAAAAATTCCACAAAATCTCCATGAGTAGATCGGAAGAG
>JBNKOQ010000374.1:0-738 GCA_050294735.1 Roseibium sp.
ATTTAAACTTAAATCTTGGAATCTATGTTAGATTTTGGATAAACTAGAGACCGGGCAGGGCCTGTAGGTGGAAAGGGGAGACCGTCAGTAGGAAAGGTCGGAAAGTGGTATGTACAAAGCCGGTGCCTTCAAGGCTGGAGCCCCCCCACCTGTGTCAGTTAAGGACCGATGGGTTGGCCCCCATGAGCAAGTATTGAATGTACCGATTGCATACCGGTGTTATGGGTCCGGTAAGCCTAGTAGTCGGTTGTCAACAGAAGCTTGATTTTTTCCCACTGCTCCATTAACTATTGTGGGAGAGAAGCTGGGTACGGATCTGTGAATCAGACGGCCAGTGTGCCGTGGATTATGTCGGGAGCCCTTCTTCTCAGGTGCAGTGGATCTGTTCAAATCTGTTGACGACTGCGTGAAAGGTTGCCACGTACGGGGACCGCTCGCAAGAAGCGTACGGTGGGCGTATGTGGACTGGCGTGGGAAGCGTACGTGTCGTGTTGATCGGGTTTTCCCCTGCAGGGTGTACATCGATTCGAATCGCCGCGACTCTCGGATATGAGTAACCGCTTGTTTGTGGCAGTCTTCTCGTAGATAACTTAACGACATGATTCATGGTTAATTTGGAATGGTGATGTTTGCTTCAATTAATTGTTTGCAACCCTTGCTTGATTAGTAATTAGCTACTGTTAGTTGAAATGATTTGAATAGAGCTGGTTAAGGAAGGCCAGTAATGGCAATTAACTT
>JBNKOQ010000375.1:0-706 GCA_050294735.1 Roseibium sp.
TCAACGTCTGAACGTCGACCCCTCCAAAGGATGAGGTCCCTGTTGTGCACCCTCCAGATCGCAATAGCGACGCTCATGGTCAAGTCCTCTTTGACACCACCTACCGTCACAGACACCGCCACCCCGTACATGGCCGCCCTCACCGGTTGCCTACATCCGGTGGGAGGTGGGAGCCAGAGCTGCGGGGAAACATGGCACTCCGGAGCTGCCCTAAGCCGGGAGGTGGGAGCCGGAGCCACGGGGACACGTGGCGCCCCCGGAGCTGCCATGAGCCGGGAAGTCGGCGCCGGAGCTGCGGAGACACGTGGCGCCCCCAGAGCTGCCCTGTTCCGGGAGGTGGGTGCTGGAGCTCAGGTGACACGTGGCGGCCCCGGAGCTGCCCCGGGCCGGGAGGCGGGAGCCGGTGCCGCGGGGGCACGTGGCGGCCCCGGAGCCGCTCCGAGCCGGGAGGCGGGAGCCGGAGCCGAGGGGATACGTGTCAGCCCCGGAGCTGCCCTCAGCCGGGAGGTGGGAGCCGTTGTCTTGACTTGAAGCTTGCACGTTAGGGTAGCCGATACTCAGGGTACCGACTGGGACCTTCTCCGCGTTGTCGACCTCCACACCACACCGGTCTCCTCCCTCGGCCACGGATGACGAGCGAGGTGCGGTGGAGATTGTGGACGGCAAGCTAGGTGCGGCGGGATTATGGTCGGATTGGGGAAGGCGC
>JBNKOQ010000376.1:0-684 GCA_050294735.1 Roseibium sp.
GTCCTGAAGGTGGCTCTTGATTGCGCCATCGGCCATGCCTGAGGTGATGAAGTCCATCAAACCGTTGCCCCAGGGTTCGACCTTGATCCAGAGGAACCAGATCAGAAAACCACCCAGAACCGCGCCCCAGTTGTTGCCCGACCCGCCGACGATCACCATGACCCAGATAAGGAAGGTGAAGCGCAGGGGATTGTAGGTGCCCGGCGTCAGCTGGCTGTCGAGCGTGACGATCATCGCGCCTGCAAGGCCGCAGACGGCTGAACCGAGGATGAAGATCTGCAGGTGGCGCCGGGTCACGTCCTTGCCCATCGCCTCGGCCGCGACCTCATTGTCGCGGATCGCCCGCATCATCCGGCCCCATGGCGAGTTCAGCGCCTTTTCGGACGCCCAAATGAGCGCGAGCAGGATGACGGTGAAGAGCGCGGCATAAAGCAGCTTCACCACGATGGTCGAGGCCGTCACCGGGTCGGTGCCGAAGCTTGCGGCGCGTTCGACGAAGCTCGTGCTGTTCTGAAGATCGACCTCGTATGGCACGGGACGGGGAATGGAGATGACGTTCTTGACCCCACGGGCCAGCCAGTCCTCGTTCTTCATAACGGCAATAATAATCTCGCCGATGCCAAGCGTAGCGATGGCGAGATAGTCGGAGCGGAGGCCAAGTGCTGTTTTGCCAATCACCCAGGC
>JBNKOQ010000377.1:0-666 GCA_050294735.1 Roseibium sp.
TTGAAGTTGGCATGGAAGGCGTCGGCCTGTCCACCCGCGCCTACCAACACGCATTGGCTTATGCAAAAGATCGTATCCAGGGTTTTGCGCATGGTCATGAGGGTCGTGTCAGTATCATCCATCATCCGGATGTGCGACGGATGATGATGCAGATGCGCGCAATCAGCGAGACCAGTCGTGCGATTGCCTATACCACCGCGGCGTCTTACGACCTGGCGCATAAGGCAAGCGATGTTGAGCAACGTCAGCAGCAACAACGCCGGGTCGAACTGATGACCCCGGTGGTCAAGGGCTGGTGTACCGAGATGGCGCAGGAAGCGACCTACCTTGGCATCCAGGTGCATGGCGGCATGGGCTTCATTGAGGAAACCGGCGCTGCGCAGTATTACCGCGACGCGCGTATCACCACGATTTACGAGGGCACCACCGGGATCCAGGCGATGGACCTGATGGGGCGTAAAATCCTGCGCGACAAGGGTCAGGCGTTGGGAGAATTGGTCGACGAGATCCGTGACTTCGTTGCGACTAGCGAAGCCGGCGATGCAGCGATGTCGTCGATTCTGGCCCGTTTAACCAGCGCACTTGAAGTATTAGAGTCCTGCGCGCAGGACTACCTGGCCAAGGCCGGGGAGGATCCAGGCCTGCCGGGATCGATTGCGGTCAATT
>JBNKOQ010000378.1:0-666 GCA_050294735.1 Roseibium sp.
GCCTTCGGTTTCTCATGGCTAGATTTCCCCGGTCGTGGATTGCTCTTCACAATGGTTGTTGCAATCCTCGTGGTTCCACTGCAGATCTCGCTTGTTCCAATCTTGCAGGATTACACCAAACTACAACTCAACGGTACCTTCCTCGGGATTTGGTTGGCGCACACCGGATTTGGCTTGCCACTGGCAACCTATCTGTTATTCAACTATATCAGTACGCTGCCACGCGAATTGCTTGAAGCAGCCTATATCGATGGCGCCTCCAACTTCACGATTTTTGTACGTCTGATTTTGCCGCTTTCAGTTCCCTCGTTAGCATCTTTCGCTATCTTCCAGTTCCTCTGGGTCTGGAACGATTACCTTGTCTCCCTCGTCTTCCTCGGTGAGAAAACGCGTGTTATTACTTACGCGCTCGCCTCCATCGTTGGCGAAAAGGGACAGGACTGGCATCTCCTCACCGCAGGAGCTTTTGTCTCCATGCTGCTACCGCTCGCTGTTTTCTTTGCTCTCCAGCGATATTTCGTCCGCGGTATGCTGGCTGGCTCCGTGAAAGGGTAGCCTTTCAACCTGGATTTGCTTCGTCGCAAAAATCACAGAACTTTTGCAGGCTGCGTATTTCTTAACAGAACGCGCAGCCTGTTTTTTAGCCTAATAATCGAACTCACCTAT
>JBNKOQ010000379.1:0-658 GCA_050294735.1 Roseibium sp.
AACCTTACTCTTATTTCTTGGTTTTATAAAATTTTATGGTCTCATACTCTTCTCTTTCTAAATGATAGATGGCTCGTATCTGCCGCACCGAACGCAAGAGCACCGGCCGTCTACCCGTCGGTCAGTTGGCACCTTGAAATGTGCCGTAGCCTCAAGAGTCCCAGCCCGACGTACCACAAGAGGCATCACCCGAAGAGGAACCCTTCGAGATAGAGCTAGTGGTTCCTGAGAGCCCAACGGCTCAGGACTCGCCGGTTGAAGAGCAACAACCGGAGGACCATGGCACAGAAGACAAGACCGATGAAGAGCACCCTCCCCCGAGCGATACCGAACCCGAGAAGATGTACCGAGATGCTGACGAGGTGGAGTCCTTCGGAGCTGAATCTCCGATCCTCGCCGGCAGGCTTCGAGCTTTGCTGGAGCACCTGGGCATCACCACCGCTCCCCGGTACAGAATAAAGGAAGTCCTGCGTTCAGGGCGAGTGGAGTTCAAGACCATCGCAGCACAAGAGACCAGCCTTCAGGACTTCACGCGGCGATGCTGTTGCCGATGCTGCCTGGCAGGCTATCACATCATGGGTCCGTAGCAACAAGAGCCGGCTGCAGAACTCGGTCCACTACCTCCTACCCTACAGGAAGAAGGATCAATTCAAGGCCT
>JBNKOQ010000380.1:0-651 GCA_050294735.1 Roseibium sp.
CACCCCAGAGCGATTCCGCACCCCTCACCACCCCTCTCTCCTCCTCCTGACACCGAAACACGCCCCCGCCGAGCCCCACCGCCACCACGACTTCACCCTAGTCGCCTAGCCGCTCCGCCGCTCCCCGAGCTCTAGTGAGCCCCGTGGTGAGTTACTCACACCGCCATTTCCCTTCCCGGCCGCCACCGGTGAGCACTGGCAGGCCGGAGCACCACCCCGGCTGTTCTCCGGCAGCTTCCCATCCACGCCGCCGTGTGGGTCCACCGTGGACCGGCCCGAGGCCGTGGTCCACGAAGCGTGGACCGGGTCCAAGGATTTCCCATTGCAAAATAAATCGGAAAAGCTGAAATTCAGTAATTCTTGTCATTTTTGCAGAGAAGCCCCTGAGTTTCTTTATAATTAACCTGCGGTCCACGAATTTTTCAGTTAGGTCCGAAATTCGAAAAATGTTTACAAAAAGTCCCTAGCCTCAGAAAAATCCTCAAAAATAGCTCCAAAACTTCAAAAATTCATATTTTTCAACCACAACTCCAAATCCAGTGATTCTTGTGCCAAAATTCTTAGAATCACTTCCTCTTTCTTTCTATGCATTCATATAACACATGTTTGTTGCATTTTATTGATTGATTGCTTGTGATAGGTAACGTTGTG
>JBNKOQ010000381.1:0-643 GCA_050294735.1 Roseibium sp.
CGGGATCGAGCGGCGTCGAGGAGGACGGGCGACGGCGGGGAAGGGCTCGGTGGTGTCGGCGGTCGGTGAGAGAAGGGCTACAGCTCGGAGAGAGGAGATTGAGAGCGGGGAGAGGTGCGGTGAAGCTCGGGGAGGGTGCTCGCCTTTTATAGGGGCCGGGGGAGCGCCGGGGAGGGGTGGCCGGGGCGGTTAACGCCAACGTTAATGGCTTTAACGCCATTGAAGACTGTCGGCTTGATGAGAGGTTAAGGAGGGGAATTAAGGGAGGGGAAATGAAGGCGAGGTGGTAACGGTTCGATGGCACCCGAGGCGCGGAGCTGAGCGGCGCTCGGTGGCCGGGAATCGGTGGCAGCGCGGGCAAGCTCGGGCGGCTGGAGGTGGGGGATGGAACTGACATCTGGGGCCCAGTTGACAGAGAGACGTGGGAGAGGCGGCCGGCTCGGAAGGCGTGAACCAAAAGGGAAGACGGTTTCGGCCTATGGGGGCAGCGCGGCCAGTGAGCTGGCCGGGCTGAGAGGCCGGATGGGCCGCAAGGTCGGCCAGGCCGAAACCAAGAAAAGGAATTTCTGAATTAAAAATTGGATTTTTGAATTTACCAAGCCTTTGGAAATTCGTAGAAGGAGGTTTAGGAGGAATTTTGACA
>JBNKOQ010000382.1:0-641 GCA_050294735.1 Roseibium sp.
GAACCCTCCTTGGGTCTTCTGAGTTCATTTGGGGTGGTACTCTGGGTACCAATCCTCATCAGCAGCCACCGAGTGCTTGGCAAGTGAGTAGATGCTAGGTGATCTGGATCTTCCTTGTCTCAGATGAATTTGTCGACTACTCAATTTCATGAATGAAGTACTCTATCATGAAATTGTTGAGTGCTTTTTTGCTGAATTGATCAAATAGGGGCACTGTATAGGTGCACCTATTGGGTGTAGCCCCCGACTCTAGAATTAAATATTTCAGAGAATTTAACATGAGAGTCTAGAGTTGAAAGTCTTCAAAATATGAGTCCTCAAAACGTAGATGCTTCATGGAGGTGCCAAGCAGTGCATCGAGATGCTTGCAATAGCCCTGGAACCAAACATAATGGTGAATAGTACCTGTATGAGCTGGCAGCATGTCTGCTTGCCACTGAAGTCATTTCTTGTTGATGTTGATGGTCAAGCTATTGTGTGACATCAATGTCGAGTCATGCTAATGATGGCACTGCCTAGTCCTACTAGCGATGGAGCTGTCGAGGTGATTTGACCGCGATGGGATATAGATGCTGAGTTATGCTGATGACGGTGCTGCCGAGTCATGCTGGCGGCGGCACTGTCAAGCTGACTTGGCCACG
>JBNKOQ010000383.1:0-634 GCA_050294735.1 Roseibium sp.
GCTGTTCCACCTGGTGCCACTTGCCGTCATGGTCGTGCTCCTGCGGCGGCGCGACTTGCCGGTCTGGGCCTTTACGCCAGCCGCATTCGCCGAGCCGCTGTTCCAGGCGGCCATGAGTGGCGGAATGACATTGCAGGGAATGCTGGTCGCGTTTCACGTGCTGGCCTTCAGTTCGGTCCAGCTCTGGATGTTTCGCCGATACGGCTATGCGGCCATGCTGGCCCTGCGGTTGGTGTTCTATTTAGGCTGGCACCTGATCTGGGGCGTCCTGCGTCTTTCGCTGATGTTCCCCGCTTGACCGGCCCGGTGCCATCGCTTACCTGAAAGCTCAGGCGCGCGGGTGTAGCTCAATGGTAGAGCAGGAGCTTCCCAAGCTTAAGACGAGGGTTCGATTCCCTTCACCCGCTCCACTTTCCCTGCGACTCAGGCGCCAAATGCGCCTTCGACATCGTCAGGTCGCTTGCCACAATTCATCCCCATTCGGCGCTGCGGCATGAGGGTCCGCGCACAGTCGCATTCGTGCAGTGCGGATTGTTTCGGAAACCTCATCGCGCAAACCGCCAGCGAAATTCGGCCCCCCGGCGCCTTCGTCTCCATCAGGCCGGGCCATGCCAACCAACAAATCACTGCAAGA
>JBNKOQ010000384.1:0-625 GCA_050294735.1 Roseibium sp.
GGGTCATTTCATGACTCCAAACAGTCAGCAGATTAGGAGTTACGACTATCGGAACTCAACCGGGTTGCTGAATTCGGGAGAAACTGGACAGACTTGACCTTCTGTCATAAATCAGGATTTTGGCAAAAATTCGCCATGACTTTTCCAGAAACTTTGCATACAAAAAATGTTGCCAACGAACTCAGCTTTCCGCTGGTTACTCATATGACTCATTTCAACATACGGTTGGGTCGTTACGGCATTTCGAAGCTCTGCTTCACTTCTGAACACATTCAGGACAGACCAGATAGCATTCGTTCGGTCAGGTTTTAAGGCCACAAAATGGGTGAAACTTGCTAGGGTCCAAATACAACTTCTGAAAGAAATTGAGTCAGCTTTCTGATGTCTACTCGAACACACATTTTTGATAACCGTAGCAACGGTTACGGCCACTTTAACACAGCTCACATGCAGAGTTTCACGGTTGCTGAAATATAATTAAGGAGATCTTGAAGGCTTGCCACGGTTCAAATGGCATAACTTTCAACTTTTTAACTTGATTAGTTAAGTTTGTTGGTTAAGTGACTTGATGATCCAACTCATCCTACTCATCCTCACCAATAGAAAAGAAATGATCCGCTAATGC
>JBNKOQ010000385.1:0-623 GCA_050294735.1 Roseibium sp.
GGCCTCCACTCAATCCTTACTTTCATCCTCCACTTTTTCATAGCTTTAAAAGTAAAGCAAATTTCTTTCATCCTTTTTCAGAGTTCTTTTTATATATTTATTTTTGAATATTTTTTAGATTTTATATTATGCAATGATGAAATAAACATGCTGTGAAAAAGGAGTAAATAAAAAAATGGTGGATGAAAGTGGGAGAGATAAAAATCAAATATGCAAATGGTGGAAGAAGGACGAAAATGAAATATGAGATAACTACCGGTTTATTTTCTTAGTGAGAGCATCACATTTTAGGTCTGTGAGTAAGATTTAGGTCACTGGTGCGACTGGAGAACTTGTTGCAGTGGACGTGGCATTCTTGACGTGTCGAGAAAATTTCATCGAAAAATCTCGGCTGTGCTGGGCTTCTTATCGGGTGTCATAACATTCATCTCTGGTCTAATTGTGACCATGACCTGGTTGCACTTTTTGGTACCCTTGGGTTTGAATGTGAAAGTCTCCTCGTTCCTGTTGATGATGAGCTTTATGATCCTAGCCGCAACATCAATTGTGGCTCCAGTAGTACTCAAGATGGATGTCTGTCGTAAGATACCACTCATTCTTGGGAGGCCATTCTTGAATACAAC
>JBNKOQ010000386.1:0-617 GCA_050294735.1 Roseibium sp.
CTGCACCGTTGGGTGGTTGCGGATCTTGCGGTACATCTGCGGTTGAGTGACCGCCGGTTCGTCCGCCTCGTTGTGGCCGTGACGGCGGTAGCAGATCATGTCGATGATCACGTCCTTGCGGAAGCGCATGCGGAAGTCGAGCGCCAGCCGGGTGACAAAAATGACCGACTCGGGGTCGTCGCCGTTGACGTGGAAGATGGGTGCCTGGACCATCTTCGCCACGTCGGTACAGTAGTATGTCGAGCGGGTATCCAGCGGATTGCTGGTGGTGAATCCGATCTGGTTGTTGATGATCACATGCACCGTGCCACCGGTGGAGTAGCCGCGCGTCTGTGACAGATTGAGGGTCTCCATGACCACGCCCTGACCGGCGAAGGCGGAGTCACCGTGGATCAGGACCGGCATTACCTTGGAGCCGTCGTGATCGCCCCGGCGACGCTGGCGGGCCCGCACCGAACCTTCGATGACCGGGTTGATGATCTCCAAATGCGAGGGGTTGAAGCCAAGTGCGATGTGCGCCACACCGCCGGGGGTGTCGATGTCGGTGGAGAAGCCCATATGGTACTTCACATCGCCGGCCAGGCGCTGCGGATTGACCTCGATCCGGCCCTCGAACT
>JBNKOQ010000387.1:0-613 GCA_050294735.1 Roseibium sp.
GTGGCTACTTAGGTTACCATGAGGGTGGTAGCTACTACCCCTCTCACGGTTACCCCAAGCTTAGCCTCTGAGCCGAAACCTCCACCTCTACTAGGTACTCTGACTGCTATGCTCCTTTGAAGCGGTACGTCAGTTATGGGGTTGACCAGGCTGAGCGTGCGGTGGAAGGGATCGGACTACTCGAGCATCGGATGGATGACTTTGCACACGTGCAAACGGAGATGCAAGCCTGCATCGACTCGCAGACCAGCATGATGCATGACCTGTTCGGTCATTTCGGGATTAACCCTGATGCTTAAATCTTGCAAAGATTTAAGCTTGGGGGAGGTGCTGGGTGCCTAGGTATAAGTCCTCACTTGTCTCGTTTTGTTCCCAGCTTTTCCTCAATGGCATATACATTCCTACCAAAGCCAAATATTATCCACATAGCAACTCTTGTTTGTGTTGAGCTTTGTTAAGGGATGTGTCCATCTGAGTTTTGAAAATTCTTCAAAAATCATTTGCTACCCACATTAATTGTTAGCCTCACCCATAAATATTGGCATGCATACATCCACTCCGGAATTTGCATCCACCGCCAATATATCCACAGCTCCCCCATCTCCATAGTCTT
>JBNKOQ010000388.1:0-601 GCA_050294735.1 Roseibium sp.
GCCAGAAAACAAAGGGAGTGGCAAGAAGAGGATGAAAGATTGGCCCAGTAAGGTCTTGAGAATACATAAGACAAATTCTGTGGATGGCTGGGACCATTTATGCGTGCTCATTCTAAGCTGACAGAGTCAGGCGATGTCACCTTCTACATTGAGAGCACCTCGGAGTTGGCTCAAAGGGCCATGAGGGAGAGCAGCGAAGACTCAAACGGTGAGAGGGAAAATGACGCCCACACCAAGGCCCCGCAAACCAAGGAGCAACGAGGTCGTGCTCGTGGTGTTTCCCGCAAGGTGACTTGGAAGGAGGGCTTTTCAGAACAGAAATCTATGTATCAGAAGAGGAAAATGACCTCGACACCACAAGTTGATGTGGAGGAGCTGAAAAGATAGCTGGGAAGGGAGGTTCTAGGAGACCCGAGGCATGGTGCATGACAATTTGAAAGACCTGCTATCCGTTCAAGAGAAAGTTCACGCCTGACGCGCTTGAGCCGCTGCTCAACATCTCGTCCACGGTCATGCAGTACTTTTTTTTGTTCCTTACGCTGCCGACACCACCTGTTTGTAACTCCAGCCAGATTTTCAAAAAATACATCAGACGAATGGT
>JBNKOQ010000389.1:0-597 GCA_050294735.1 Roseibium sp.
GTAGAATGGTATCCCTGTCTCAGCGATGAGTATTTCAGGCAACACACAGACGAAGATCATGTAGATCGCGCCAACCAGGGTGATGCGGGTCAGCACATAGTCGATATGCTGCGCCGTGCGCTCACCTGGCCGGATACCTGGAATGAAACCACCATGTTTTTTGAGGTTGTCAGCTGTATCCGCAGGATTGAACACAATCGCCGTGTAGAAGAAGCAGAAGAAGGCAATCAGGCCTGCATAAAGCAGCATATAGGCAGGCTGGCCATGGCCCAACGCGGCGATAATAGTCGTCGCCCACTCCGGCATATTACCGTTATTGGCAAAACCGGCCAGCGTTGCAGGCAAAAGCAGCAGAGACGAAGCAAAGATCGCGGGAATCACACCAGCTGTGTTTAGCTTGAGTGGCAGGTGCGAGGTATCGCCCTGGAACATCTTGTTGCCCACTTGCCGCTTTGGATACTGGATCAACAGGCGACGCTGGGCACGCTCTACGAAAACGATCAACGCAATCACCGCAACGGCAACAACAATGACGGCCAGAATGATACCGGTGGAAAGTGCACCGGTACGACCAAGCTCCAGAGTTCCGGCGATAGC
>JBNKOQ010000390.1:0-585 GCA_050294735.1 Roseibium sp.
CTCTTTCTTTCTATGCATTCATATTTCACATGTTTGTTGCATTTATTGATTGATTGCTTGTGGTTACTTCACGGTAGGTAACGTTGTGCCGGAGCCGTTCTTCGAGGACTTCCAAGACCAAGCTTTTGAGGATTCCCCATCCTTCTTTGCGGAGCAGCAAGGCAAGTGCCCTTGACCATTTTGCAATCATTATTTTCCTGTCTATTCTGTAGAAGTAGAATTGCATGTTAGGAGCAAGCGCTGCGCAAACCTTTTGCTAGGCCTACTAGAATTGATTGTCTTTTCCTTGAGAATCCCATAGAGTAGAATGGTTTGTCTTTGGGTTTGTAGAACTACTTAGCCCTACATGATCTGGTCTAGGTTTGGGTAGCATACTAGTACCTTATTTTTATCTATGTTGTTCTTGATGTTTCGTATGCAGCTCTGCAAGTGCACGGAATTGTCAATGTAGCACTTCACTGGAAGTATTCTCCAGGTATCATATTTATATTTTCCCAAGGGAGGAAGGATCTCTATCATGTCTAAGACTAACACAGGTAGTAACTCCAACGAGTACTACTCTGCTATACAAAAGTTATGTTAACT
>JBNKOQ010000391.1:0-584 GCA_050294735.1 Roseibium sp.
AATGGCGAGTGCACTTGCAGAGTTTAAACCCACGGTAGTCATGCACCTGGCCGCGGAGAGTCATGTAGACCGCTCTATCGATGGCCCCGGAGACTTCATCCACACAAATATCGTAGGCACTTATTCCTTATTAGAAGCCGTACGTGAATATTGGATGGGTCTAGAGACAGAAGCCAAAGAGACATTTCGTTTTCATCATGTCTCAACTGATGAGGTATATGGCGATTTAGTGGGTACGGACGATTTGTTCTTAGAAACAACCCCTTATGCGCCTAGTTCTCCGTATTCCGCTTCAAAAGCCGCCAGTGATCATTTAGTTCGAGCATGGCATCGCACTTATGGCCTTCCTGTGGTCATTACTAATTGCTCAAATAATTATGGTCCTTATCATTTTCCCGAAAAGCTCATCCCGCACGTTATTCTCAACGCACTTGATGGCAAAGCCTTGCCCGTTTATGGTGACGGTTTGCAAATTCGGGATTGGCTATATGTTGAAGATCATGCCCGTGCTTTGTATAAAGTGGTTACTACCGGTGTAGTTGGGGAAACTTATAACATTGGCGGGCATAATGAAAAAACTAACA
>JBNKOQ010000392.1:0-580 GCA_050294735.1 Roseibium sp.
GTCCCAACCCTCACCCCTAACAGAAATCTTGTCCCGAGATTTGGAAGGAGAGGCAATCCTAACAGGAATAGCGAACAGTCGCACATTCCTCAACATGGCAACATGAAGTCCAGATGGCAAAAATGGAGGAAGTCCTCGCTCTCTCAAGTTGCTTCTTCTTCAGAGTGATTGCTCCATTGTATCTTGAAGAACTTGATTGTTTTACGCCTCGTGACACGATCCTTCTGATCCAAGACCTTGATTGGGTGCTCGGGGTACGACAAGTCAGCCTCGAGCGGTGTCACTTCCAGCAACACGACATCCACAGGTGCCTTCAAATATTTCTTTAGTTGCGACATGTGGAAGATGTCATGAACTCCAGTTAAGGATGGTGGCAGGTCAAGCTTGTAAGCCACAGTTACACATTTCTCAAGGATGGGGAATGGTCTGATATAGTGAGGCGTTAACTTTCCTTTCATCACAAATCTCTTCATGACCTTCATTAGCGAGACCCTCAAGTATACATGATTTGCCACTTCAAACACTAAGGGTCGACACCTCTTGTTTGCATACGTCTCCTGGCGTAACTTCGTGGCTTTCA
>JBNKOQ010000393.1:0-305 GCA_050294735.1 Roseibium sp.
TAGAGCACGGCGATTTGGTCACAAAGATATTCGACAACCGACAGGTCGTGCGCAATGAAAAGCATTGTCAAGTTTCGCTTCTCGCGCAAATCCAGAAGAAGATTGAGCACCTGAGCCTGGATCGAAACATCGAGCGCTGACACGCTTTCGTCCGCAACGATAAATTCCGGCTCCAACGCCAATGCTCGCGCGATGCCGATGCGTTGACGCTGACCGCCGGAAAACTCATGAGGGAAGCGGTCCAGGTGATCACCTGAAAGTCCCACTTCATCCAGAAGGGCTGCAGCTCGGTCACGACGCTCACT
>JBNKOQ010000393.1:315-579 GCA_050294735.1 Roseibium sp.
TCACTCCGATTGCCAATACCGAAGGCCTTCAAGCCTTCACCGATGAGATCCGCAATCCTCAATCGCGGGTTCAGCGATGACATGGGGTCTTGAAAGATAATCTGCATCCTGCGGCGCATCTGGCGCATTTGTCCGCCACTCAGCGTATTCAGATCGGTCCCATCGAAAATAGTCTGGCCGCGCGTTGGTTCAACAAGCCGCAACAAACTGCGCCCGAGCGTCGTTTTGCCGGAGCCGCTTTCCCCAACAAGACCCGTAATGGAC
>JBNKOQ010000394.1:0-578 GCA_050294735.1 Roseibium sp.
GTTCCTTGGTGTCCTTCAGCATGGCGGACGATCCGCAGATCATGCCGCGGTCGGTTTCCGGGTTCAGCGGCGGCACACCCAGATCAGTGTAAAGTTTTCCACTTTCCATCAGATCTGTAATGCGGCCCATGAAAGGGTAATCTTCGCGGGTTACGGTCGCATAATGCTTCAGCTTGTCGCCGACAATCTCGGCCAGGAATTCATGATTGCGGATTTCTTCTACGAGATCGAAACCATATTGTAGTTCAGCGATTTCGCGGCAAGTATGGGTGAGAATAACCTCGTCGAATTTCTCATAGGTTTCCGGATCGCGGATCAGCGAAGCGAAAGGCGCAATGCCTGTGCCGGTGGAGAACATGTAGAGTCGCTTGCCAGGAACCAGCGCATCCAGCACCAGCGTGCCTGTCGGCTTCTTGCGCATCAGCACGGTGTCGCCCACCTTGATGTCGCAGAGAACCGAAGTCAGCGGGCCATCGGGAACCTTGATGGAAAAGAATTCCAGTTCCTCATCCCAGGAAGGGCTTGCCACAGAATAGGCGCGGTAGATCGGCTTGCCATCCACCATCAGGCCAATCATC
>JBNKOQ010000395.1:0-576 GCA_050294735.1 Roseibium sp.
CCCAGCACAGTACCGGGACGAAACCGGCCCGAGGCTAGAGCCCACGGGGCACAGCGGCCTGCCACGCGCGGTTGGCTGGAACGCCGGCTAGGCCATGGCCTGGCAGCCCAGCCCAGCGGGGCAACCGGCCTGCTGCAGCGCGTGCGCCGACGCGGTCACTGCGCGCGGGACGGCGCGGTGGCGTGCTCGCCGGCGGCAAGGTGTTGCCGGAGATCTCGAGGGGGGCCACAGGGAAGGGGCCGGGCAAGGAGGAGAGGGCAGGGGCGCACCGGAACAGCGGGTCGACGGTGAGGCAGCGCATATGGCGTCGGGCGGCGGCGTTCGTCAGTGGGGAGGGTGCTCCGGTGGATGACGATGGTGGCTGTGGGGTCCTGCAGCACCGGAGAGGCAAGGGGGTGAGAAAATTGCAAGAAATTGCAGGGGTTGGTAGCTCGGGGAGGAGCTCACCGAGGAGTGGCGGACGGCGGTGATGCTCGGCCAGAATCTGCGAGGGAGAGGGGGCTACCGGTGGCCGGAGGCGGCGGTCCGGGTGCGGGGAGCGGTGGGGAAGCTCGGACACTCGAGAGAAGGGGTCAG
>JBNKOQ010000396.1:0-574 GCA_050294735.1 Roseibium sp.
CCGATCTCTCAGGAGCGGGCCGCATCACTGTAACACCCACTTTTTACAAGAATACAATTTTTGTCCACATTGGAGAGCATATAAAAATGCATATCAAATTGTAGTACATATGAAAAACTTTCCAAAAATAAATCTTGTATAGGATGCATTGCATGGCATGGCATATTATATTTTTCTAAAATCCTTGAGGATCCTAGAAGAACTTAGGAAAAATCCTCATGTCAAAATTCCTCCTAAATCTCCTTGTGCAAATTTCCAAAGCCTTTGTGTATTCAAAAATTCAAATTTATTCAGAAATAATTCTCCTCGGCTTTCGGCCCAGTCGCGGCCCATTCCTTTTTTTCTTTTCCAACCGGCCGCTCCCCCTCTCCCCACTGGGCCTCGGCCTCTCGGCCGGCCCATCTCGCCCTATCGGCCCAGCCGACCGCACGTCGGTGGCGCCGTCGGTGGCGCCCTGCCGGATTGCGCCTCCCACATGGGAAAACGTCTCACCTCACGCTGCCTTCGGCCCTCTCCATGCCTGGCTGACAGGTGGGCCCCACCTGTCATCACCTTCCTCCGGCGCCGCTTGAGC
>JBNKOQ010000397.1:0-573 GCA_050294735.1 Roseibium sp.
GAGGATCCTAGATCGCTTTTGATCATGAGCACAACTATCATGATAGTTTGACACTTTGCAGAGGATTGTGCATTGTACCAAAGCATAGTGATTTCATCACCTTTCGGCGACTAGAAAGTCTCCATGTTGCCATGTCGGCTAAGCACAATCACACTTCCGTTGGTGTGAGGCCAGGAGACCAGTACATGCCTTTACAAAGTTTTACTACAGGAGTTTGTCATGCTTTGTTACAATTCCCCGAACAAACGGGCCCCGCTTGCTGTGCTAAGGTTTCCCCTGACCTCAGACCCCTCTTCACACAACTGAGCAAGACACACTACCTATATCATATCCCTAATTAGTAAGCAAGTCATTCTATACCGGACACGTGGTGGCACCTGTTGTCCTGAGATGTCTACTCCTATGACACGGTCCTTAGCATATTCGACCAAGGCAAACCACATCACCTGACGGATTCTAACCGTCTCTACCACTCCAAACCTTGCTCAAACTACAACATCGAATCTCACCACGGTCACCTCACAGCACGACAGATGGAAGACCAACACTCTCAACACTCAACACAAGTCGAAC
>JBNKOQ010000398.1:0-573 GCA_050294735.1 Roseibium sp.
AGTGTTGAGATTGTTTGTCTTCTATCCATCGTTATGTGAGGTGACTGTGGTGAGGTTCAATACTGTGGTTTGAGCAAGGTTTAGAATGATGGAGACGTTGGAATCCGTTAGGTGATGTGGTTTGTCATGGTCGAATATGCTAAGGATCGAGTCATCAGAGTAGGCACCCCAGGACAACAGGTCCCGCCACGTGTCCGGTATGGAACGACTTACTAATTAGGATTGCTTCAAGAAGCGTGCTTTGCTCGGTGGTGCGGGGAAATGTACATAGGGTACTCGTAAACCGCATGGTGCAAGAGGAGCCTCTGCGGGGAAACCTTAGCAATGCAAGAGCGGCCTCTATGGGGAAACCTTTGCAAGGTAGGTCATACTACCTAAAGTGAACCTTTGTAAAGGCTTGTAGTGATCTCCTGGCCTCACACCAAAGGAAGTGTGATTGTGCTTGGCGGGCATGGCAACATGGAGGTTCTCTAGCCACCGAAATGTGATAAAATCACTACGCGTGGGTATAGGACATAAACCTCTGTAGAGTGTAAATCTATCATGATAGTCGTGCTCCTGGTTACGAGCGGT
>JBNKOQ010000399.1:0-570 GCA_050294735.1 Roseibium sp.
ATCCTTGCCGCGATGCCCGGGGCGACGGCGATGATGGGGGTGCCGACCTTCTACACCCGGCTGTTGCAGGCCGATGGTCTGGCCGACGCGACGCGGAACATGCGGCTGTTCGTCTCCGGCTCGGCCCCGCTTCTGGCCGAGACCCATGCCGCGTGGGAGAGGGTGACGGGGCACCGCATCCTTGAACGCTACGGCATGACCGAGACCAACATGAACACCTCGAACCCCTATGACGGCGAGCGGCGGGCGGGCACTGTGGGCTTCCCGTTGCCGGGCGTCGATCTGCGGGTGACGGACGGTAAGGGGGTGCCAGTTGCATCAGGCGAGCCGGGGATCGTCGAGGTGCGAGGGCCGAACGTGTTCCGGGGCTATTGGAACCTGCCCGAGAAGACGGCCGAGGAGTTGTTGCCCGACGGGTTCTTCATCACCGGTGACCTCGGTCGGATCGACGAGGATGGCTACGTCCATATCGTCGGACGCAACAAGGATCTGATCAGCTCGGGCGGCTACAACATCTACCCCAAGGAGATCGAACTGCTGCTGGACGACCAGCCAGGCGTGCTGGAAAGC
>JBNKOQ010000400.1:0-567 GCA_050294735.1 Roseibium sp.
TGTTACCGCAACTGGCTGCATGAAGCGGCCCAGCCGCCAAAAAGCTGATTGCTGCTATGGCAAAAAGGCGGTTACCGATTTTCATGATTATTCCCCCAAATCATACAAGATCAAATACAAGGATGCCAACAAAGCAGGTCCGTGTCATGTCCTTTACGTCATGCAAAAAGAAACACCTGCCCGTCAAAGACGAGCAGGTGTCTCATTTTATTCGAGATTGTGACCGATTTCAGTTCTTCGGCTTGATCAGGTTGCGATTGATCAGAAGTTCGGCAATCTGCACGGTGTTAAGCGCAGCGCCCTTGCGCAAGTTGTCGGAAACCACCCACATATTGAGGCCGTTTTCAACCGTCGCATCTTCACGGATTCGCGAAATATACGTGGCGTCCTCGCCTGCACATTCGATCGGGGTGACATAACCGCCATCCTCATGCTTGTCGACAACCAGGCAGCCCGGCGCGTCACGCAGAAGGTCTCTCGCCTGATCGGCAGTGATTTCGCGCTCGAATTCCATATTCACGGATTCGGAGTGGCCAATGAAGACAGGAACGCGTACCGCGGTGCAAG
>JBNKOQ010000401.1:0-565 GCA_050294735.1 Roseibium sp.
AGCCATTCAAAAAGTAGACATGCTTCTTCTCATTAGTGTCGACTTCATGAGGAGCATAGCGAGACAGTTGTGTGAACTTGGTCACATACTTGTTCATAGACATGGACCCCTGTTTCAGATCCTGGAGCTCTATCTTCTTTAGCTTGATCACTCCCTGGGGAACATTATGCACACGAAAAGCAGCTCTAAACTCCGACCAGTTGATGCTCTCGGGTTCCTCATGGGCTTCCACATAAGCATCCCACCAGTCGGCTGCAGGACCAGAGAGTTGGTGAGAGGCTAGCAACACCTTCTCACAGTTGTTGCACTGAAGCACTTGCAACTTCTTCTCCATGGACTTGAGTCAATCGTCAACATCCATTGGCTCCACAACTTGAGAAAAGGTAGGCGTCTTAGTGCGCTAAAAATCTCCAAGCCTATCACTCGGCGGCTGTGGCGGCACTTGAGGTTGAGCAGCTTGCACATGGCCATGGTTTGTTGCATGGTCTAAAGCATTTGAGCTTGCATAACCAGCACTTGCTCAAGAGAAGGTGGAGGGGGCGGCGGTGGGTTGACATCATGCCTG
>JBNKOQ010000402.1:0-560 GCA_050294735.1 Roseibium sp.
GCCGCCGCGCCCCTGGTCTCATGCCACCCACGGTTTCACCGCCCTACCACTTGCGCCGTCCACCACCTCACCCTATCTGCCACTGCAAGTCGAAGCCAATCCCTTCTCCTCCTCTTCGCGCTCCCCACCGCTCGCTCTGCTCTTCAATGGCCACCAGAGCTGCCATCGCGCACCACCGTTGTAACACCCCGTGTTACGAAAACCCTAAAGAAAGTCATTAACAAATGACTAGGGACTGTTACGAGCCTAAATTAAAAGGGGGAATTCAAAAACAAAGTTTTAGATTCAAACTATCGTGAAATCAATCAGAATTTCTTTTTCGAGTGGAATTCAAAATTCTGATCCTCCTTTGGTAAAAAATTATTTTTCCTTGCAATAAGGTGTAAACAGGAGCTTGCTGGCAACATTTCATTGATATCCAAAGTTTCAAGATTTTCCAGTGATTTTCCTTTGATTTCAACTCATAGAAATTCCTTGAATTTTAGTTCAAATTCCATTTTGAATCTGGGAGAGCTTCTATAAGAAGAGTTGTTCTGTATCTCGATCTCTCTCCACCCATA
>JBNKOQ010000403.1:0-558 GCA_050294735.1 Roseibium sp.
ATCCACGTCTTAGGTTCACAAGTATTTACCAACTAACCCTTTGGTATCCAAGACTCGGACATCTCTCTCTCTTTTCACATGTAGGATCGAGGATTGGGATGGAGAACATGAGCTTTGATGATCTCGGTCGTTTGATTGGAATGATTGAGATACGGATGGTTCTCCATATCCTTGTTCATGGACTTCGATTCCCCATGCTGCAATGTGACATCTTCACTTACTCTATGAGTAGTCTCATACACTCTCCTTATGCTTACTTGAAATGTGAAATTGCCCTTGTGCTCACTTGATCTCGTAGCATGTATTATAATTGCTCTATCTTGTATCTTGCTTCTTGTGTGGCTTGATTTGTTCACCGTTTGTGGAGTGCACTGGTCAGATTATACTTGCTTATTGTGCGGCTTGATTTGTTCACCACTTTGTGTCAAAGTGCTTTGGTTACGACCCCTGTGTGTTCTGTCATGGTGTTTGTCTCTAGTGTAGATGTGACTTTCAGTTGGCTGGTTTCTACCCCTGTTTTGAGATGAGTTGCTGTGGTTGTCTACATTTTTCTTGTTG
>JBNKOQ010000404.1:0-557 GCA_050294735.1 Roseibium sp.
CGTTCCGCCGGGTGCCGCTGGCTGAATTGATTTATGGTAATGCGGATCATGGGAGTAAACATCGTGAGCGACAAGACCCTTGCGGGTGTTCCGATTGTCGAGTTACGCGGAATTTCCAAAGCCTTCTCAGGCGCAAAGGCCTTGGAGGGCGTCGATTTTTCCTGCCGCAGCGGCAGCACACATGCCATCCTCGGCGAAAACGGTGCCGGCAAGTCCACGCTGATCAAGATCATGTCCGGGGTACTACAGCCTGACACCGGCGAGATGTATCTCAACGGTGAGCCGGTGCATTTCCGCTCACCAGCTGAAGCAGCGAAATCCGGCATTGTATGCATCTTTCAGGAACTTTCGCTGATGCCCGACCTGACGGTCGCGGACAATATTTCAATTTCCGAGCCGCCGCGACGCTTCGGCCTGATCAATGGGCGTGAGCAGAAACGGCGTGCCGAAGCCCTGCTCGCCCGCATCAAATGCGAGGACGTCAACCCGAATGCGCTGGTGCGCGATCTTTCTTTATCCCGGCGCCAGATGGTCGAAATCGCCAAGGCGCTAGGTAT
>JBNKOQ010000405.1:0-556 GCA_050294735.1 Roseibium sp.
AAAACAGACAAAAAAACTAAAGGACAATTCTATGAACACAATTGCGTACAGGGCGAGGCATAAGGAACACGCGGTACCACCGGAGACCGCCCCTCGAGGTAGGGCAGTGAAGCCTGTAACCGGAGCTCGCCTCAGGCTTGAGGGCACGCGGTGCCTGCGGAGCCCGCCCCTCGGGCAGGGCGGTGAATGGTTGCAGAAACCTAGGGACAAATGCTCAAAGAGTAGTTAGAACACATTTCACCCTTACTCAGATTGGACACTTCTGCTAACACTTTTCTTGGGGCCTGGACGTGTCGTGTACCCCCCTTAGCGGGGTAGGTAACAGTCTGCGTCTCCCGACGCACGTACCAAGCAGTAAGACCAGACCGAGGCGCAGCGACCCACCGCTGACGGTGAGGGAGGCACCCAGGGAGTCAACCTGTTCAATGGACACCTAGGCTTAGCCTGTAGCGCGCTCAGGGTACGGAACCAGGCTGAGGCAAGGCGGTTCATCATCGGTGGCTGAATGGAGCCCCGTAGGGAGAACTTCCTCAGAACGCGTCAGGGGTTTAGCTAC
>JBNKOQ010000406.1:0-554 GCA_050294735.1 Roseibium sp.
CGTTACCCGCCTGGCTTTGACCGAGGCGACCGAAGCCGAAATCGCAACAATCACTGGCCACACGCTTCGGGATGTGCGTTCGATTCTCGATGCACACTACCTGCACCGGGATCCGAAGCTGGCTGAAAATGCAATCCGGAAGCTCGAAAAGGGAACAAAGTTTCCCAACTGAGCGTCCAACCGACACTTTTTGTTCTGATACCGAAAGGGAAAAAGTGCTTATAGTTCAAATGGCTGGGGAACCTGGATTCGAACCAGGACTAACGGAGTCAGAGTCCGTGGGTCTACCGTTAACCTATTCCCCACCGCCGTGGCCGATTTGGCCTTACGAGGCGGGCTTATAGCGAAAAGCTGTGTGTGTGGCAAATGGGTTTTTCAAAAAAATGTAATAATGTTCAATGTCTTTCGGTCTGGGGGCGGCCAAAAACAATTTGTCGAAAAGAAGTCGCGCTGTTACAATCGCCCCAACTTTGAACAGAAGACGCCTGCTTGCAGCCGGTAACGGTGGCGCGGCGCGATGGATAGAACAGTGGAAGACCCTGCGGTTGGCATTG
>JBNKOQ010000407.1:0-551 GCA_050294735.1 Roseibium sp.
CTGCCACTGGCTGGCCGGCAACGGACTGGGTGGAAGATTTCATGCTCCGCACCCAATCTCCCGACGTCTATGACAAGTGGGTCACCAACGAAGTGAAGTTCAATGATCCGGCTGTTATTGGCGCGATTGAGGAATTTGGCTGGTTCGCGCGTAACGGCGACATGGTTGCTGGCGGCACGGATGCGGTTGCTTCGACAGACTTCCGTGATAGCCCGAAGGGCCTCTTCTCTGCACCGCCGCAGTGCTACATGCACCGTCAGGCGTCCTTTATCCCGGCATTTTTCCCGGAAGGCACGCAGGTTGGCACCGATGCTGACTTCTTCTACATGCCTGCATATGCTGGCAAAGATCTCGGTTCACCGGTTCTCGGTGCGGGTACCGTTTGGGGTATCACCAAGGACAGCCCCGGCGCACAGGCTCTCATTAAGTTCCTGGAGTCACCTATCGCGCATGAAATCTGGATGGCGCGCAAAGGCTTCCTCACCCCGCACAAGGGTGTGAACACGGAACTGTTCAGTGATCCGACGCTGAAGAAGATGAACGACATCCTT
>JBNKOQ010000408.1:0-545 GCA_050294735.1 Roseibium sp.
CTTAGCCCCGCATGTCCTGGTCTGGATTTGGGTAGTGTTATGTTACATCATATTACTTATGTCACCCTTGTTACTGTTATGGTTATGTTGATCCTATTAGTGTGGAGAATAGGATTTGGGGTGACGGGAATGGAATTTGTTGGTGTGATGCCAACGGTTCAAGGCTTCGTCCCGGTGTGATGCTGGAAGCTTGTGGATAGTTATCATACCCAAATCTAAGGACCGGTTCATGGAGCGACCACCCATGAAAACAGTACAACCATGAGCCTATATGGGTATGGCCTGGCATAGTACGTGGTAGAGTCTAGTCTTGGCGTACCAACCGGCTGTGCGGGGAAGCTGAGATGGAAAACCGCTGGGATGTTCGGTGAAGTTGCGATGGCGGAACCGTGGGATGGTGTGGGTAAAGCTGCGATGGCTGGAACCCACAAGGCACAAGAGGGGGCTTCTGGGTGGGTGCGATGCTCACACTAGCACACACCTCAGAAGTGTGTAAGGGTGCTTGTCAGTACAATGAGCACTCGGCTTTAGATCGGAAGAGCACA
>JBNKOQ010000409.1:0-543 GCA_050294735.1 Roseibium sp.
GTGCGTCGCCGCATGGTGGCCGATGTGCCGGTTGGCGTGCTGCTTTCTGGCGGGGTTGATTCCAGCATCATTGTCGGCCTGCTGGCCGAACAGGGGCAGAAGGACCTGATGACCTTTTCCATCGGCTTTGAAGAGGCCAATGGTGAAAAGGGCGATGAATTCGTCTATTCGGATCTGATCGCCAAACATTTCGGTACCGATCACCACAAAATTTTCGTACCCGGCGACCAGTTGATGGAAAACCTGCCCGGCACGATTGCCGCCCAGTCAGAGCCAATGGTCTCTTACGACAATATCGGCTTTTACCTGCTCTCCCGTGAAGTCTCGAAACATATCAAGGTGGTGCAGTCGGGGCAGGGGGCGGATGAGATCTTCGCCGGTTACCATTGGTATCCACCGCTAATGAACTCCAACGATGTTGTGAGCGATTATGCGCGGGTCTTCTTCGACCGCAGCCACAAGAAACTGGCAACCCAGCTTTCACCGGAATGGATGGCCGATGAGGATGAAAGCCGCAATCTCGTCACCACCCATCTGATGATG
>JBNKOQ010000410.1:0-530 GCA_050294735.1 Roseibium sp.
CGGACACCTCCTCTGGCGAGAGGCGGAGCCTGCCGGCCTGTGCATTCTCAATCGCCTGTTGCGCGTCACGCGCGCCACAAAGCGAAAAGGTGATCCCGGGCTGTTGCAGAGTCCAGGCGATAACAATCTGCGCCGGGGTCGCACCATGCGCCGCTCCGATCGGCTTTATGGTCTCCATCAATGCCGCGACCTTTTCGCGATTGGCCAAGGAGAACCGCGGATTGTCCTTGCGCTGATCATCCCCCGAGAACACCCGGTCCGGCGTCATTTTTCCTGACAATAGTCCAAGCGCCAGCGAGGAATAGCTGAGTACCGAAACACCCGCCTTTTGGCACATGGGCAAAAGGCTGTTTTCGATGTCGCGCTTGACCATCGAATATTCCTCCTGAATCGCGTCGAGTTGACCCGCCGCAAGATAGGCCTGCACATTCTCGACCGAGGTGTTGCTTGCCCCGATTGAGCGGATCTTCCCTTGTGTCTTGAGCGCCTCCAGCGCCTCCATCGTCTCGTCGATGGGCGTGGTCGGGTCC
>JBNKOQ010000411.1:0-529 GCA_050294735.1 Roseibium sp.
TTAAATGAATTCGAATCAAATACGAAGCAAATTAAGAAACCCACCAATTTGAAATTCCAAATTTCCTTTTCATGAATTGGTCTGTCACTCAAGTGCAACCAGGAGCATTTCTCCCAAATTTCATCAATTCTCAAGGTTCCAATCAAATTTTATCAATTTTCATTCACATTCAAACCCTAGAGCTTCCTTGATTTTTAATTCAAATTCTATCCCAAATTTTGAAAAGTTCCAATAAAGAAAGTTATTCATCATGTAATTCCCTACACACCCATATTTTATTTGAAATTTTTCAATTTTGGGAAGGGTTCTTTTGGATCAAATCAATTTAGTTTCATTTGAAAAGAAATCAAAAATAAAAATCAAAAAATAATCCTATATTTTGGGCCAGGCCAAGGATGACCGGCCGACGACGGCCTAGCAGTCGGGACCCCCCCCCCCTCGTGTGGTACCCTACTCCCCGGCCGCCCCCCTGTTTCCTTTGCGTCGTGTGTACCGGACCCCCTCCTCCTCTTCCTGCACATGGCGCATC
>JBNKOQ010000412.1:0-527 GCA_050294735.1 Roseibium sp.
CGTCGCCCGTCGGCGAGCAGACGCGCGACGGCGCCGCCCCTCCGCGCCGGCCGCAGCGGCCACCGCAGCGCCGCCGCGCTCGCTCGCTCGCTCACTCGCTCGGGTGGAGACGGAGACAGAGAGGAGAAGAAATGGCTAGGGTTCGGGGGGGCCGTTCCGCTGCGCCGGTTTTGTTCGAGCGAGATTCGCTCTCCGCCGTCGATCACAGATGAACGGTTCACAGCGCTTTGGGCTAAATTCGGCCCAGGCGAGAGCTGAGATTCGCGGCCCAGGCCTTCGCTGCGTTTTGCGTTATCGCGCGGGCTGGAGCGGGCCGTGTTTCCGTTCTTCGGGCCGAAAGCAGCCCATGCGGGCGATGAGATTACCGGCCCAGGCCTTCGCCACGGTTTTTGATTTTTTCACGCGGGCTGGAGCCGGCCGTTTCTCTCTGTTGGGCCGAAATCGTTTAAGAATTAAGAATATATTAAGTTTTCTGTTTTTCTTTTTCTGGGAAACAGAATAATTAGAAAATTGCCCAAAATTGAGAA
>JBNKOQ010000413.1:0-527 GCA_050294735.1 Roseibium sp.
TAGTAGGATCAAGATAACCATCAAAATGACAGGGTGACATAAGCATAATTGATGTACAAAACCACTACCCAAACCCAGACCAGGACATGCTAGGCAAAGCAATTCTACGCCTATGATGACTACCCAATTACTTCAAGAGTTTTCCAAGGAACGATAATTCAATTCTAGTCAAACCCTAACATAGGAGCGCAACACAGACTCTCCTATCATGCAGTTCTAATTCTACAGAATAGATAGAGAAATGTTCATGGTGACTTGCCTTGTTGATCCGCGAAGAAAAGTTGGGACTCCTCGAAAGCTTGGTCCTGAAAATCCTCGCTGAATGTTTCTAGCACAATGTGACCTAATCATGAAATATACACATAATCAATCAATATGCAACAAACATGTGTTATGAATGCATGAAATAAAAGAGTGAAAGATTCTGAGAATTTTGGCGCAATAATTGCCGAAATCGGAGTTGCGGTTACAAACATATGATGAAACGGAGTTACATGGATCTAATTCTAATTTCTGGAAAGTAGCTA
>JBNKOQ010000414.1:0-524 GCA_050294735.1 Roseibium sp.
TACTTTAGGCTCATGTTTGTTACTGTTCGGACAATCTTGGCTTAGATGTCCCTAGAGCCTACAAGAGTAGCATATCCTTCCTCTTATCTTGGACATGTGTTTCTTTTCTTGCCTTTGACTTGCTTCCTGAAGACCTTGTCTTGTCCTTGATACAATAGGCCCCTTGAAGCTCATCTTCATCTTTACTTGGGAGACAAAACTACTGCTAGACCGGTCTGACCGGTTATGAATACCGGTCTGATCGGTTTTGCCTGAGCAGTGTGGTTCAGCTTGAGAGTTTGGACAAGCTTAGATTTTGTGGCCTTCTTTCTTGCATCCAAAGCATGTGATAGTCCTCAGTTGTCTTCTTTGTCTTCTTGAGAGTCTTGCCTTGCTCTTAACTTGGGTGGATTGCATGAAGGCATAATGACCCATATCGGAGCACTTAAAACACTTGATATATTTTATGTTCTTCTTCACCTTCTCTTGTTTCTTGTGATGAAGAGACTTGTATTTTTGTTGAGAGGAGGATCTAGTGATAGTTG
>JBNKOQ010000415.1:0-520 GCA_050294735.1 Roseibium sp.
ATGGATGGTGACGCAAGACGATGAAGATATTTATAGTCTACGAAGCGTCGCGGGGCAACAGTAACGGACGACGCCTCAGAAGTCTAAACGGTCAAGAAAACGGTTCAGTTTTTGCGGAAAAGGTGCGCAAAGGCGAAGCGGCCGTGCAACGGTTAGCACGTGTTGGTGGACTTATCGAGACGAATAGAACACATCATCAACCCGGTATAGCATCGGGGAAGGATTACTAGAAGATCAAAGAAAACGAGCAGCATGAAGTTCAGCGGAACCCGAAACATGAAGTTTGGTTTTTAACGAAGGCGTCCGATTGGAACACCCCGGTCAGCCGGGATCTTGATCGGGAGCTGAAGTTGCTAGTTTGACGACATGTTCAGGGGCTAGTGACGATACCACAAATATCCGCTCGGGCAAGGGGCCCAATAGCTGTGACGGCCCACAAGGCTGGATGCGGCCTAAGTTAGAGTCCTGATTGGGTGCGTGTTTGTTGAGTTGTAACAGAGTCGGAAACATACCGTATCTA
>JBNKOQ010000416.1:0-520 GCA_050294735.1 Roseibium sp.
TGAACATGGCTTCTGCACGATCTTTCGCGCTAGCCGTGCGGCGGGGAGGGTGGGCCATGAGATCGTCCAGTTCAAATCCATCTCGATAAGGGTGCGACAATCACTATAGCGGAGCCGGGGATAACATCGGCAAAGGCATTTGCCGGTTATCCCCTTTGTTTCGCATTGTACAGACCCCCTTGCATTCGGGGCGCTTTTACCCCAAATAGGCGTCGGGAGGTTGGCGCGGACGTGTTTCTCGCCCACCGGGTCAGGTCCGGAAGGAAGCAGCCCACACGAGTTTTTTCACGGGTCGTTGTCAGCCTCCTGCTTACCAGCAGAATTTTGTATGAAACTTGGCATGAGTTTCGGTCTCGCCCGTTCCATCATGGCGCAGTCTGCTTTAAACTGATGGCATGAATTTATCCGAATCTCTCAACCGGTTTAAAAGGGCGGGCAGCTAATGGCGGCCAAGGACACTTCCGACACGCCCTATCTGGTGCTGGCGCGCAAATACCGTCCATCAAGCTTTGAAAGCCTG
>JBNKOQ010000417.1:0-515 GCA_050294735.1 Roseibium sp.
TTCGTGCAGATTTTCAGGACGCAGCCCCAGAACGATCTTACAGCCGTCATAGGCAGCTATCCGTGATTGGTCGAGATTTTGAGGAAGCGGCATTTCCATGCCATCGAACAGAGCGGCATAGCCGCCTGCGGACTTAACCACGGTTGCAGGCAGCATGTTCATCTGCGGGGCACCGATGAAGCCTGCGACAAACAGATTGACGGGATGGTCGTAAAGTTCCTGTGGCGTATCGACTTGCTGGATATAGCCGTCCTTCATGACCACGATGCGATCGGCCATTGTCATGGCCTCGATCTGGTCGTGGGTCACATAGATGAACGTCGCGCTCAGCTTTTTGTGTAATTTGGCAATTTCGGCGCGCATCGTGCCGCGCAATTTTGCGTCGAGATTGGAGAGCGGTTCGTCCAGCAGAAATACTTCCGGGTTGCGAACCATCGCGCGACCAAGTGCAACACGCTGACGCTGCCCGCCAGAAAGTGCCTTTGGCTTGCGGTTCAGCAGGTGTTCGATGTCGA
>JBNKOQ010000418.1:0-514 GCA_050294735.1 Roseibium sp.
ACTTATGCTGATTGCCATTCATTTTCCAAATCGACCAGAACTCCACTTGAGGCAAGGAGTGATCCATAGTTGTCTACAAACATTGCACTAACATCTGGTTGACATGCATACTCAGTATCCCATGATCAAAGAAGATAATGAAATCCCAAAAGTGCTATCAGCTAAGCAAAACCTGGAACCGCTTAGAAATCTGTACATCTAAGGGATTTGATAGTGCTGCCATAATTCTCACAGTACTCAAACCTGGACAAGGTGTGCTCCTAAGTGGTCTACAAACCTTGCCCTACCATCTGGCTAACATGCACAACATATCTTCCAAGATTCGAGAAGATATGGCATTTCAAAGGTAGCTAATGGCTTAATCAGAAAACTGGAAGAAATTGCTAAGTCTGGAAACTGAGTCACGTAGCCATATTTGGACCGTTGAAACAAATATTTCTCAAGCTTAAGAATTTTTACAAATTTTCACACTTGTAGTACAAGTTGTGAGGAACACCTTATCTTTTGGATGTGT
>JBNKOQ010000419.1:0-513 GCA_050294735.1 Roseibium sp.
CCCGTCCGGAGTAGTCAGTTTGACAGACTTCTTAGCGCAGTCGATAAGTACCTTGTGCTTACTCAACCAGTTCATTCTAAGAATGACATCAATGCCCTTTGATTCTAAGACAATGATGTTGGCGATGAAGTCTACCCCCCTTATTTTAAGATTCACCTTCGGGCATAGCTGCCTTGCGGGCATATCTCCTCCCGGAGAACTAACTATCATTTGACACTTTAGTAGGGCTAAGAGAATATTATGCTTCTCAACATATGCAACAGATATGAAAGAATGTGATGCTCCAGAATCAAACAGCACAACTGCAAAAGTGTCATTGATGAGAAACATACCAATGACCACATCTGGAGCTCCTGGGCTTCCTTCACAGCAACAAGATTGACCTTCCTGTGAACGTAGTTTTGCTTGGCAGCAATAGGAACAGAATTAGCTCCACGGGTAGGTGCAGGGGTGGACAGCTGTCTGAGGAGGGCGGGTGCATAGATTGGGGCATTGGTTGGCAAAGTGACCTCC
>JBNKOQ010000420.1:0-512 GCA_050294735.1 Roseibium sp.
TGGTCGGCAGCGGCGTCCATATCAACGCGGTCGGCGGCGACTGCCCTGGCAAGACCGAACTGCACAAGGACATCCTGCTGCGATCGCAGATCTTCGTGGAATACCCGCCCCAGACGAGGATCGAAGGCGAGATCCAGCAACTGGACCCCGACCATCCGGTCACAGAACTCTGGCAGGTTATGACCGGCGCCGCCACGGGGCGCAGTGACCCGCGCCAGATCACGCTCTTCGATTCAGTCGGCTTCGCAATCGAGGATTTCTCGGCCCTGCGCTACATCCACGACCAGTTGCAGACCCTGCCCTACAGCGAACCGCTGGACATGATCGCTGATCCCGACGATCCACGCGATCTTTACGGCATGCTGCTCCGCGCGCAGGCAAAAGCAGCGTGAATTCATTTTCTGTCGAAACATACTCTGGTGGTGCGGGGGCTGGCCCCCGCTCCTGCCCTTGCGCCCTGCAAGAACTGGCGATAATTCCCGGCCATGACACATGCGCATCAACGTCTTCTG
>JBNKOQ010000421.1:0-512 GCA_050294735.1 Roseibium sp.
GAGATCAGTCTGGCCCAGCGGATCGAGCCAGGGAGAAGGATGAGGTGGTCCGATGTTGACATCTCATTTGGACTAGAAGACCACCCAGACACGGAGCTGTCTGACAAGGGCCTCGTTGAACTCGATGATGAGGAAGACCTTCATCGAGATGGGCCTTAACTTGGTTGAGTTAACCCCCGTGCATGACACACTCCTATCAGACGCATCGACCTGAAAGTGTCCCGTGAAACAGGAGTCAACCAGTGTAAGGAGGTGCTGACGTTCGAGGTGGCCAGCTTCATCATCGGGTACAACTACATCCTTGGGAGACATTTCCTTCTAAAATTCATGACGGTCATCCACACTGTCTACGCTACCATGAAGATGCCCGGTCCCAAGGACATCCTCACCATTAAGGCCGATCAGTGAGATGCGCTGGCATGTGAGAACGCATCATTGTCACATGTCGATCGCTTTGGGGAAAAGGCAACTCAACAGCAATTGGCCAAGATGGCCAAAACACAAGGTGGTAG
>JBNKOQ010000422.1:0-511 GCA_050294735.1 Roseibium sp.
CAACCGAAAGAAAGAGGTTTTTGGTCACGGCTTCGAGCTCCTGTTTCCATATCCGTCGCCGGTTTCATGCCATGGCGCAGAGCTGTATCCAAGACAGAAATCAAAAAGAATCTAACCAATGCAGGAAAGCGTAGCACCGTGAATACTGGCGACCTGAAATAGCTGCACGTTTGCACAACTTGAGCCTATTGCCTGGAGAATTGCAGGCTTTTAGAAGCCCAAAACAAACAAAAGCCCCGGCGGGCCGAGGCTTGCGAACTTTTTAAAACTGGAGCGGGCGAAGGGATTCGAACCCTCGACCCCAACCTTGGCAAGGTTGTGCTCTACCCCTGAGCTACACCCGCTCACAAATCGCGGTTCCGGGGTAAGTGTTGAACCGTGCGCAACCTCTATCGGCTGCGACGGGCGCTATATGGCTCATGGCATTTTGAAATGCAACAGGAAAATCAGCATTCATGAATTTTTTTTGAAACATGCCCGCCAACACAACGATTTAAAGCGCATTGCAATC
>JBNKOQ010000423.1:0-511 GCA_050294735.1 Roseibium sp.
TTCTATTTGATGTGATGCTCCGTCTATCACACCATCTCTTTTGTTAGATTACCTAACTAACTTGAGCGGGGAGGATAGTCACATTCTATAATGGAAACTCTTCTCAACGACCGGTGTGCACACGGTCGGGATGTCGGATTCAAGCAGTGGAGTCAATTTGGGGTGGAGGAGAGAGGAGGGCAATAACTCCTCCCTCCATTCTACTCTCTCCGGATTTTAATTATTGTTGTCATTGACTTTTTCGCTATATTTGACTATTCATCTTATTAAAAAATCAAATTTATCATGAACGTGTACCATTAAACCACCGAGACTGTCATCAGTGGTAGCTGGACTACAACATGAAAATGATTTTGCCTAATGCCCAACCATCATGAGATAGCCCTGAAACAATTATGATGTGTGTTCTATACACATGGCTACCACATACTACATTATTCTGGGGAAAAAGCGAAAGAAATTACAAGAAATAAGTGAAAGATTACAATTAAACACATACTACTATGCAGTG
>JBNKOQ010000424.1:0-509 GCA_050294735.1 Roseibium sp.
GGATCTCGTTTACGTTATTGGGCGGGCGGATTTGCGTTGATGGCTCCATGCCTTGTCCTTCAGTTGCTTGCACACAAAGAGCCGGTAGCCCCGTACGCCTCGCGCCGCAAGGACGCGGATTTCTTCTACTTCAGCGTCGCAATCGAATACGTACAGTAGTTAAACCCGCTGTCGGCTGTCCCCTGCACGCGGCGCAACGTACGCGGCCACTCGGTGCATGTTCAGAGCGACGCCATCGAAACATGTTGCAAAAGTAAAAAAAAACTTGTGAAAGGCCTTTGTGAAAGTAAAATACTCCGTGGGCAGCAAAAGGGAAGGGTGGAAATAAAGAAAAGGTCAGAGTGCCCGAGCGAGGAATATCTCGTAGTCGGTGACGAGAGTATGATATTATCCCAATCATCGTACCGTGCGTCTGGATAATGCAAAGAGTAGAGAATCCACCTTAATTAGCTTCTTCTGGTCCGTCGTTATCTCGTCGTAGTAACCGTGGTCGATGTGGATGAATGGTG
>JBNKOQ010000425.1:0-507 GCA_050294735.1 Roseibium sp.
GGTTTCCACTATCAAATCCCCACAAAGGAGAGGGCAATACAAACTTTTCAGGATCAACCACAACCTTGGTGACTCCCAGACAACCTAGTCCGTCTAGGGGAACAAATCCCCAAGAGTAACGAACACACGGAGATCATCAGTGAAGTGCTTGAGTTGAAGATCGAGTGAGTCACTCAAGAGTGAGGCTCAAATCTCTCCTAGGAAGCTTGGATTTGAATGAAGCTTGGAGGAGAGAGGTTGGGAGCTCAAGAGAGTGTCTCAAAGTGTTTGCAAGTTGAACTGAGTGGCCAACCCTGCTAGAGAGGTGGGGGGCTTTTATAGCCCACCAAGGGAATCTAGCCGTTGAGGTGTCAGAAATCTGGACATGTCCGGGTCAAGGGACGGACATGTCTGACAATCATCTCTGGAACCCGACTAAGAAGTCGGATAAGGCTGGGATAACCCGGGATAAGACTGAGAGGCCAGACATGTCCGGGCTGCGCACCAGACATGTCTGAGTTAGGTCTC
>JBNKOQ010000426.1:0-252 GCA_050294735.1 Roseibium sp.
GTCCTCTATTTTGTCCAGCGTCTTCGCGATGAAGCCCACCGCTTTGCCATCGGCACGCACCGGGCCCGGCGCAAGAAAGACATCACACGCAATCCCCTTGACGACATCGCCGGGGTTGGCCCCACCCGCAAACGGGCGTTGCTGCGCCATTTCGGAACCGCCAAGGCCGTCTCGAAAGCCGGCATGGACGATCTCGCAGCGGTGCCCGGCATCTCAGAAGCCATCGCCAAACTGGTCTACGACCATTTTCAT
>JBNKOQ010000426.1:262-506 GCA_050294735.1 Roseibium sp.
GTGAAATCTACTGCACCGATATACAAAACCGTTTAGGCTGTGTGGACGAACTTGAGATGCATTTCGCCGGGATCTGTATCGTTCAAGATCAAGCGAGTGGAACGTGTCTCAAACCATAATCAATCAGTGCATATCTCTCATAGAGACCCAAAAGTACGCAGAAGCTAAATCCTTGTTGCTTGCTCTGATTGACCGGGAGCCGGGAAATGCTCGCGCTCATTATATTCTTTCTGGAATATACATT
>JBNKOQ010000427.1:0-506 GCA_050294735.1 Roseibium sp.
CCTGCATCCTTCAGACCGCGCGAAATTGCTTCGCCGATACCACGCGTGCCACCAGTGACCAATGCGACCTTGCTCATTCCCCTTCCTCCTGACTTCCGGTTCCGGGCCCTTCGGGCTCCTTGGGGTTTTTAGATTCCGTCGTTCTCTCTCTTGAAGGTCATGGCCGGCGCGGTGCGCCGACCATGGTTGTTTTCAATCGTGCCCGATCAGCGTTCCAGGCACATGGCAACGCCCATGCCGCCGCCGATGCAGAGCGTGGCGAGGCCTTTCTTGGCGTCGCGGCGGCCCATTTCGTGCAGCAGCGTGGTCAGGATGCGGGCGCCGGACGCGCCGATCGGGTGACCGATGGCGATCGCGCCGCCGTTGACGTTGACCTTGTCACGGTCGAGGCCGAGCTCCTTCTCGCAGCCCAGGTACTGGGCCGAGAAGGACTCGTTGATCTCGAAGAGGTCGACGTCGTCCTTCTTGATACCGGCGACCTCGAGGCACTTGGTGATCGCGGGCAC
>JBNKOQ010000428.1:0-505 GCA_050294735.1 Roseibium sp.
GGGGTGGAAATGCCGGTGAGTAATGGCCGGCGATTTACGACCGACGCCATTGATGGCCGGGGGGGTGTTAACGGGGATTCAAGAGGGGGAATCAAGGCGGGGGAGTAAGGGGCCTTGATTGGCGTCTCAATGATGGAGGCGCGGGGCGATCAGATGTGGCGAGGTGCGGTGGAGACGGGATTTGGGTCGGCCGGCGCGAGGAAGGGGGTGGAACTAACGGGTGGGGCCCACTTGGCGGTGACAAAGGGAGAAGGCGTCGTCGTCGGGCTGCGCAAACTCGAAGAAGAGACGGCTTTTGGCAAATATGCCAAGGCCGCGCAGGCCGGGATGGGCCGAGCGCACGCGCGCGGCCTGCGGGAGAAAGGGGGGGCGGTGGGGCTGGCCGGGCTGAGAGGCCGGATGGGCCGGCTGGCCGCTGGGCCGATTGGGCCGAAAGTGAAGGAAAAATTCTTTTCCGAATAAAATTTGATTTTTGATTATGGCCAGGCTTTGGAAATTTGTAGAA
>JBNKOQ010000429.1:0-504 GCA_050294735.1 Roseibium sp.
CATGCTCGACCAGAATGAAATGGAACATCAGCTTGACAGGTTGACGCGTGCAAAGTGACTCATAGGTATTGAAATATCTGACGAACAGCATACATCATGTAGCAAATTCCAGCGATTCCACCGAGGAGCTTTCCATGGCCACAGTTAAAGTCGACAATGCCAATTTCCAAAATGAAGTACTCCAGTCAGCGGAACCTGTCGTCGTTGACTTCTGGGCTGAATGGTGCGGACCTTGCCGCATGATCGCGCCAGCACTCGAAGAACTTTCTACCGAGCTTGAAGGCAAGGTGAAGATTGCCAAGCTGAATGTGGACGAAAATCCCGAGCTTGCTGCTCAGTTCGGCGTGCGCGGTATTCCCATGCTTGCCATGTTCAAAGGCGGTGAGATGGCAGATCAGCTTACCGGCGCTCGTCCCAAGTCCCAGCTTTCCGCCTGGATCAGCGGCGCATCCTGATCGACCTTACTTTTGAGCGAGAATCAAGGCCCGGCATTTTGCTGGGCTT
>JBNKOQ010000430.1:0-503 GCA_050294735.1 Roseibium sp.
TGTTTTACTAACAATTAAATCGCCTTCCTTGAGCACTATTTCTTTGTCCGTATTCATCGTCTGACTGGCATGCATTACTAAATTCCTTTATCTACCGAATAGGGAACATTACGATTATTAGAGCGAATTCTACCGTTCTGATTTTCCTTTCGAATGCGCCAGATCAAATGAGATAAATAAGTACCCATGATTATTGGTAAAGAAATGTTCGTTTTTGTACATGTTTTTACAAACTTTATCTTTGACACATAACCGCAAGAACCACTAAAGTAAGCACGTCGCTTAGGCGACTTCGTTCTCGGGGCGGGGTGAAACTCCCCACCGGCGGTAAATGAGCATAACTCAAAGCCCGCGAGCGCTTTCTATAAATAGAAAGGTCAGCAGATCTGGTGCAATTCCAGAGCCGACGGTTATAGTCCGGATGATAGAGGACGGCGCAGACAAGAAACATCTTGACGGACTTTGATCTCATTCAAAGCGGTTTGGCTTGCCTCCCGTTCGCC
>JBNKOQ010000431.1:0-503 GCA_050294735.1 Roseibium sp.
GAGGAATCGTAAACTTAACTTTAGCAAAAGGATCATCATTACCGTGGGCGTGCTATTGATTAGGGTCACGATGAGGGTGACCTCCCATACCTTGCCAATTTGGTTGACTTGGAGGGCATGGAAGCTCTTAGTCCCCCTGCTGGTCATCACGGTGCTACCATCATGGTGGTGGACGTGGAGGGTTGAAGGGCTCCTCGTTGTCCACCTCCTCCGCATCATCATGGTCGTCCTCACGAGTATCATCTGGAAGCTTGTCTTGATCTATTTGTGGTGATCCAATCTCCAAAGTATCAACATGATCAATGATTCTAGCCATGGAGCGTTCCACCCACTCAAGAGTTGTGTCGGTGGACTGCTGGCTCTTTGTGAACAGCTCAGTCAACGCCTTTATCATGGTGTGGACCTCTTTTTTGCTAACGCATTCTTCTTCTTTGTCTCCCACTGCTAGTGGTGGAGGGCGTACCTATTTTGGTGGCATGGTAAACGGAAAAAGAAAGTAGCAC
>JBNKOQ010000432.1:0-502 GCA_050294735.1 Roseibium sp.
GAACTATCCATGAGGTGTAGGCGGGATTGCTGACTTTGAAGACAGTCTTGTCATCATTGGTGACAGATATGAAGTGTTCCGGTGACTTCTTGGCGCCGGTGAGAAGTCCTTCGCGTTGTGCGGCACGGACCGCTGGGAGGACCTGTGCTCGCCACAACAGATAATTATTCTTGGTTAGCTTCTCGCTAACGGGGATGGTAAGGATGGAGGGGATGGCGGAGGTAGTTGATTGTGGCAGCGATGAAGAACTCATCGTGAATGCAGACTGCCGGAGCGAAAAAAAAATCGTCGGTTGGATGGAAGAGGATAGTTGGCTCTATACCATATGAGAAGTTGTGTTTGAGGCTTTTGACGCTGCACACAGCAGGCCCTGATGTCTTGTTTATATAGCCTCCATTGGGAGAGATTACAGGGAGAATACAACACGTATCCGACCACAACACGTATCTAAAACTGAACTAGGATTCTATCTCTAGGTTATAGTTCAGACTCCTTTCTTAAC
>JBNKOQ010000433.1:0-501 GCA_050294735.1 Roseibium sp.
CGCCACAGCTTCACATGACCACCTTGCACTCACGGGTGAGCTTGCATGGAGGCAACACAGTAGATCACGACTACACCGTAGGCTCACCCTCAGGAGCCCCAGTGGGACACTGGGTATGGGGGTGGCTACTCGGGTCACCATCAGGGTGGTAGTTACTACCCCTCTCATGGTGTGTCATCCCACCCTTAAGCAAGGATGGTCAGTCCTAACTATGATCATTACGGGGTGCCAACACCGAAGTAATGATGCATAATACATCACATACATGATTTACACATATGAAATGCTCTGAAAGTTAAACTTTATTATAAATTGAGTTTTGAATTCGATTATAGAGTTTTAAGAAGAAGATTGAAAATAAAAATGGTTTGCGGAAATGATGACTTATCGATTAAGAACGACACCTTACCCTAGAGATGCCGTCCTTAGAAATGGCTCACGCCGAGAGGGAGAGAGAGAGAACACACCTGTAAAACAACATCTAGGCAAAGCCTGAGCAAC
>JBNKOQ010000434.1:0-501 GCA_050294735.1 Roseibium sp.
GTCTTTTGTTACTAGTACTCATGTTAGTGGCCATGGTGCTAACCCCACCAACACTATTGTCTCATCTGCTTTAGAGTTTGTCTTGTCCTCTTTGATCGCAGCTTCTGATGAACAGTACGAGATCATCCCCAACGACAAGATCGCCCTGCTGGCGAGAAAGTTCTGAGCCTTGCACAAGTTCCGCAAGGAGAGGAAGAGATCACCTAGGGGCTGCTTTGAGTGCGGTGACACCACCCACTTCATCGCCGACTACCCCAAGAGGAAGAAGTTCGACTCCTCCAACAAGTACAACTACAACAACTAGAACAACTCCAGCGACAAGGGTGAGGGCAAGAAGAAGTACCACTTTGGGGACAAGAAGAAGAAGAAGAAGTTCCAAAAGATGATGTCCTGAGCGTGTGCCGCCCTCAGCGACCTCGACTTCTCCAGCGATGACTCCTCCAGCTCCGAGGAGGATGAGAGGCCCAAGCGCAAGACTGGCGACTTCACCAGTCTTTGCCT